>JANOLP010000192.1:0-31980 GCA_031419835.1 Pseudomonadota bacterium
CGCGCGCAGAATATTGCGGCCGATGCGGCCATAACCGTTGATTGCTACCTTGATTGCCATTGCTTTCTCCAAATACTTTTAATGAATAATGGATTGTGCGGTCTTGACCACATTGTCGACCGTGAAGCCAAAAAATTTGAACAATTCGCCGGCCGGAGCCGATTCGCCGAAGCGGTCGATGCCGACCACCGCGCCGTCCAAGCCGACATATTTGCGCCAGTAATCAGTCACGCCGGCCTCGATGGCGACACGCGGCACGCCGGGCGGTAAAACAAATTCTTTATAGTTTAACTCTTGTCGGTCGAACACCTCGGCGCACGGCATGGACACGACGCGAACGTAAATTCCCACTTCAGCTAAGGCTTCGCGCGCACCGATCGCCAACTGCACTTCCGAGCCGGTGGCGATGAGCACCGCCTTGGGCTGGCGTAATTTCGCTTCCGACAAGATGTAGCCACCCTTGCCGATATTCACGACCGCCGACGGATCGCGCGCTTGATACGGCAAATTTTGCCGCGACAAAATCAAGCATGAAGGTCCGTCGTCGCGCTCAATCGCGGCGGTCCAGGCCATCGCTGTTTCCACCGTGTCGCAGGGGCGCCAAACGTCCAGTTGCGGAATTAAGCGCAAGCTCGATACGTGTTCGACGGATTGGTGCGTCGGGCCGTCCTCGCCGAGGCCGATGGAATCGTGCGTGAAGACGAAAATGTTGCGCAGCTTCATCAGCGCCGCCATGCGTAGCGCGTTGCGCGAATAATCGGCAAAGGTCAAAAACGTGCCGGTGTAAGGAATGAAGCCGCCGTGCAACGCCATGCCGTTGGTGATCGCCGCCATGGCGAATTCGCGCACGCCGAAATTGATGTAATTGCCGGCGCTGTTGGCGGTCATCGCCTTCGAGCCGGACCAATTGGTGAATACGCTGCCGGTCAAATCCGCGGAGCCGCCGATAAAGCCCGGCAAATTCGGCGCCAGGGATTCAATCGCTTGCTGCGAGGCTTTGCGAGTGGCGATGGTTTCGGCTTTCTCGTTTTGCTGCGACAGCAGCGCCATGACTATCTTGTCCCAGTTTTCGGGCAAATTATTGGAGAGGCGATGCTCGAAGGCCTGCGCCAATGTTGGCTCTGCGGCACTATATGCCTGGAACGCCCTATTCCATGCGGCTTCCAGGGCAACGCCATTTTCGCGGCCATCCCAGGCGGAATAGATTTCCTTGGAAATTTCAAACGGGGCGTGATTCCAGCCGAGCGCGGCGCGGGTCGCAGCGATTTCTTTTTCGCCGAGTGGCGCGCCGTGGGTCGCATCCGTGCCTTGCTTGGTTGGCGCGCCTTTGCCGATGATCGTCTTGCAGCAAATCATTGTCGGCTTGGCCGATTGGGATTTTGCTTTCTTGATCGCGACGTCGATTGCGTCGGCATTATGGCCATCGACATTCGCGATCACATTCCAGCCGTATGCCTCGAAGCGCTTCGGTGTGTCGTCGGTGAACCAACCTTTAACCTCGCCGTCGATGGAAATGCCGTTGTCGTCGTAGAAGCAAATCAATTTGCCCAAACCGAGCGTGCCCGCGAGGGAACAGGCTTCGTGGGAAATGCCTTCCATCAAGCAACCATCGCCCAGGAACACATAGGTGTGATGATCGACAATGCTGTGGCCGGGCCGATTGAATTCCGCCGCGAGCAATTTTTCCGCTATGGCCATGCCGACGGCATTAGCGATGCCCTGGCCGAGCGGACCGGTGGTGGTTTCCACGCCGGGCGTCATGCCGTATTCCGGGTGGCCAGGGGTTTTCGAGTGGAGCTGGCGGAAATTCTTAATCTCATCGATCGGCAAATCGTAACCGCTCAGATGCAACAAGGCATAAAGCAACATCGAGCCATGACCGTTCGAGACGACAAATCGATCGCGGTTCGCCCATTTCGGATTGCTCGGATTGTGCTTCAGATGGCCGCGCCACAACACTTCGGCGATGTCCGCCATGCCCATCGGCATGCCGGGGTGGCCGGATTTGGCTTTTTCCACCGCGTCCATAGCGAGGGCGCGAATGGCGTTGGCGAGTTCTTGTCTATTGGTGATTGCCACGGGTTTCTCGGCGGGGAAAGCCGTAATTATCCTTTAAACGGAGAAAACCTGCTATCCACCTGTCATCCTGCGCGTAGCGAAGGATCTGCTTTTAGTTAGGCGCCGCAAAGAGCCAAAGCAGATCCTTCGCTGCGCTCAGGATGACATAAGGGGTATTAGCCAGCCCGTTTGCGTTGTTCGTTCAGCTTCAGAATCATCGGCGTCAGAATTAACTGCATCGCCAATTCCTGCTTGCCGCCCGGCACGACGATGCAATTCGCTCGCGACATAAAGGAATCGTGAATCATTGACAGCAAATAGGGAAAATCGATGCCCTTCGGATTGCGAAAACGAATCACCACAAAGCTTTCGTCCGCGGTCGGAATGTCGCGCGCGACGAACGGATTGCTGGTATCCACCGTCGGCACGCGCTGAAAATTGATGTGGGTGCGCGAGAACTGCGGCACGATGTAATGCACGTAATCGTGCATGCGGCGCAGAATGGTTTGCGTCACCGCCTCGGTCGAATAGCCGCGCATATTGGTATCACGGTGCATTTTTTGGATCCACTCGAGATTGACGATCGGCACCACGCCGATGAGTAAATCCGCGTAGCGGCCGGCGTCAACGTCACCATCGACAATGGCGGCATGCAAGCCTTCGTAAAACAACGCTTCCGAACCCGCTTCGATTGGCGCCCAGCCGGTGAAGGTGCCGGGTTTTTGCTTGAACGGCGCGGCTTCTTCCTCGTCGTGCAAATAGCGTCGAACCTTGCCCGCACCCGTCTCGCCGTACTCTTTGAACAATTGCTCGATATCGCCGAACAAATTCGCCTCGGGGCCGAAATGGCTGATCGGCCGCCCGCCGTTTTCCTCGGACTTCGCGATGGCTTTTTTCATCTCCTCACGGTCGAATCGATGATAGCTGTCGCCCTCAATGAAAGTTGCCTTGATGCCCTCGCGCCGAAAGATATGCGTGAAGGTGTATTTGACCGAGGTCGTGCCGGCACCGGAAGATCCGGTTACGGCGATGACGGGGTGTTTTGTTGACATCAAATCACTCTAAACGATTTGTAATTCCAAATACTTCCATTTTGTCATTCCCGCGAAGGCGGGAATCCATAGTGCGGTTGATATAAGATAAGCCAAATGGGTCCCCGCCTTCGCGAGGACGACACCTGAGCGAAAATATCGCCTACCGCACAAATAAATTGCGTGGATTAAACAATGGCGATTTGAAATCTTCCGACGGTTCACCATCGTAATTTAACACGTCGTTGTTCGGATCCTCAGAACCAGAAGACGAATACGATTTTCCCGCCGCATTTTCCCCAGTAAAAACGCGACTAGCCAAAATATCTTCAGCCTCAATCGTCATCAAATCGGCTTGATTCAAGGGAGTGTCCATGCGCGCGAACAATCGATTCGCTTGGCGCAATTGGATGCGCTCCAACGCATTGCGAATCGAGCGCGCATTGGCGAAATTCGGTTGCGCTATGCGCCTTTGAATATAGTCGACGAATGTTTGTTTCGCGGATTCGCTAAAGTCATACTGGCTTTTCTGCGGCATCAGTTACGAAATAGACATCAACTCATCGGGCTGATAGTCAGGAAAATCGATATGGTGCGCGATGCGTGATGACATGCCCGGATTGTTGCGGAAAAACGTATCCATACGATCTTTATAACCGGCTAGGATCACGACCAAATCGTCGAGCTGGTTTTCCATGACTTGCAATAAAATTTCGATCGCTTCTTGGCCGTAGTCTCTTTCGTTTTCCGGGCGATATAGGTAATAGGCTTCGTCGATGAACAACACGACGCCCATGGCTTTCTTCAGAATCTCTTTGGTTTTTGGCGCCGTGTGACCGATATATTGACCCACCAAATCGTCACGCGTCACGGCAACGAGATGGCCCTTGCGCACGTAACCGAGGCGATGCAAAATTTCCGCCATGCGTAAAGCGACGGTGGTTTTTCCGGTGCCGGGATTGCCGGTGAAACTCATATGCAGCGATGGCGCATTAACCTGCAAGCCAATACTGGTGCGGGCCTTGGCGATGATCAGCAGCGCGGCGATTTCGCGAATGCGGATCTTTACCGGCTTTAAGCCCACCAACTCCGCGTCGAGTTTGTCGAGCACTTCGGCGACGTTAGAATCGCGGAAGATGGCGGCGAGGTCGATGGTCGCGGGGTGAATCATGTCGGTTACGGCGCTCATGGACAGTTTGCCCTACTTGGTTGCCGATGACGCTTGCAAACACCGCCTGTCATTCCCGCGTAGGCGGGAATCCATACCGCACCTCAAGTTGGAACGCCAAATGGATTCCCGCCTACGCGGAATGACAGAATTTGAGGTTTCATTTCAATATCGACTGACGCTTGGTTTATCCGTCGCATAACTGCGAATGGTGTAACGAATATTCCGTCCCTGCACCTCTTGCCGAACCAAACCAAACCCAGGCTCTTCTTTCGGCCGATTGACGATGAAAGAGAGCCGCTGCGTTTCAAAACCCAGCGTCGAATCGAAGGCGTTGACCTTGAGGTACAAAGCGCCGTGGGCTTTGCGGCAGGCATTCACCTCAAACATGATTCCCGCCGCGTCCTTGATTTCGAACATCGGATTGCCCCACATCTCCCAATAGGTGTTACGCGGATGGGGATCATCGGTGTATTCAACGGACAACGCCCAGCCTTGATCGAGCGCGTATTGGATTTGCGCTTTGATTTCGGCGTCGGTCAAGTCGGGTAAAAAAGAAAACGTGCCTTGTGTAATTCGCATTCGTATCTCCGTTAATTTCCCTCCCCTTCAAGGGGAAGGAGCGCGATATTAGGATGCTGTTGGCGTCGCCTCATAATCGACGGTGTCCGTGCTCGTATAGTCAAACGTAATGTCCTTCCACGTCTCGAGCGCGGCTTTGAGCGGCGTACACCATTTTGCTGCTTTGGCGAGGATGTCCGTGCCTTCGTTCCAGATATCTTTGCCTTCGTTGCGCGCTTGGATGATGCATTCCAGCGCAACGCGATTCGCCGTCGCGCCTGCTTGCACGCCCATCGGATGGCCGAAGGCGCCGCCGCCGAATTGCAGCACGACATCCTCGCCGAGATAGTGAACGGGCTGATGCATTTGCCCGGCGTGGATGCCGCCCGAAGCAACCGGCATCACCTTGCGCAGCCCCCGCCCAGCCTTGATCGAAGAACAGGCCGTGGCTGAGGTTTTGCAGCGTGTGCGTCGCGCGCAACGTGTCGTAAATACCGGCGGTGACGTTGAGGTAATGGCCTTTCACTTCGCCGGTTTCGGCGCAGGCTTTGTTCACCGCTTCCATCACAAACAAGAAACGATCGCGCCAATGCATGAAGGGTTGCGAGTTGATGTTCTCGTCGTCCTTCACAGAATCGAGCCCGCCTTTTAGCGCCTCATAAACCACGCGGCCATAATTTTTGCCCGACAAACCAAGCTTGGGTTTAGTCGCCGCGCCAAACAGCGGGCGGCCGAATTTATCCAGCCGTTCGCGCTCGACGACGATGCCCGTCGGCGGTCCTTGAAATGTTTTTAAGTAGGCCACCGGAATGCGCATGTCTTCTAAGCGTAGCGCCTTCAGCGGCTTGAAGCCGAACACGTTGCCGATGATCGACGCGGTTAAATTGGCGATCGAGCCTTCTTCAAATAACGAAAGATCGTAGGCGATGTAAGCGAAATATTGTCCCGGCGCGCCGGGCACGGCATCGACACGATAAGCTTTAGCGCGATAGCTGTCGCAAGCTGTCAGTCGATCGGTCCAAACGACCGTCCATGTCGCAGTCGACGATTCGCCCGCAACCGCCGCGGCCGCTTCAATGGCGTCGACGCCGTCCTGCGGCGTGATGCGAAATACCGCGAGCACGTCGGTATCTTTCGGCGCGTAGTTTTCGTCCCAATAACCCATCTTGGCGTAGGGCATGACGCCGGATTTATAGCGGTCGGCAATCGGTAGTGGTGCATTCATGGCGGTCTCGTCTAACCCGCTCGGCATCATCGCGTCGCCGAAACATCCGTATGCCAAAGCCAAACAAATTCCGCTGCATGCATTGATGAAAGAAACGTTATTGATTCGCGAACCGGGCTCCGGCACCCGCAACGTGTTCGAGCGGCTCCTTGCCACGCACCGTCTGCAAGCCGAGAGCACGTTGCAAATGGACCGCAACGAAACCATCAAACAAGCGGTGATGGCGGGCATGGGCATCGCATTGTTGTCGTTACATACTATCGGTTTGGAACTCGAGGCCAAACGCCTCATCGTGCTCGACGGCGAATCGCTGCCGGTGATGCGGCGCTGGTATATCGCCCATCGCACCGGCAAGCGCTTGTCACCGGCGGCGGTGGCGTTTCGGCAATTTTTATTGGAAGAAGGCGCGGAGTTGCTGGGCCAAGTTCCCAATAAAGTCAACGATGCATCGCGCCAGAAGGCAGGCGGGAAGCGCGTCTCCAGCAACAGTGCCCGAGAAGGCAAGCTGGGTGCGGCTCCTGGCAAGGGGCATTGAAAATTCTCGCTGTCGAGACTTTGCAGTCAAGTCGACCTAGCGCATACTATTTGCGTTGATAAGACTAAGGTCGCGCGAGCTAAGATGTCATCTATGAGAAAGCACAAACACTTCCCACTGGTTCATGGCTTGTTCATTGCCATCGTCACGTTTTTAGCCAGTTCGATTGTAACGGCTGGTGGCCTGCCGGAAATCGACGTCCTAAATGCCGCCGCGCAAATTCAAGAGAAGCAAATCAAAGTGCTCGATGTGCGCGAGCCTTCGGAATTTGCGACTGGCGTGATTCAGGGTGCGGTGCTGATTCCGCTCGGCCAAGTCGAGAAACGGCTAGCGGAGTTGGACGCGTTCAAGAATCAGCCGATATATGTCGTGTGCGGCTCCGGCGGCCGCTCGGCGCAGGCGATAAAATTCTTAGGCAAAAAGGGCTTTACGCAACTGACGAATGTTAAGGGTGGCATGAGTGCTTGGCGTAAGGCGAATTTGCCGGTTGTTGTTCCTTAACTTATATTTTTGCGATGACCTTTGATCTTGTCATTCCCGCGTAGGCGGGAATCCATTTGGCTTGTACAAGAGCGATGGCCATTGAATTGCAGGCGCACTATGGATTCCCGGCTGCGCGGGAACGACAGTTAATCAAGGCCTGCGGATTTTGAGCGTGCCTCGCAGCTAATTACAACCTAGCGCGCACCCAACTCTTCCACTCGGCAAACAGCGATGGCTGCAAGCCCGCGATGACCGAACGTTTCCAGGTATCACCGCTCCAAAAATCGTCTCTGTCGAACGTAGCCATTTGGCCGCCGGCTTCGCTGAGGATCAAACTCCCCGCGGCGTAATCCCACAATTTCTGTCCGCCGTGCAAATAAAGATTGAATCGCCCTGCGGCGACGTAACACCATTCTAGTGTCGCGGCGCCGAAATTGCGTTGCGATGCGTAGGGAGGTTTTTCGCCCAGCGCTAAACGTAATGGGCCGGGGAGGCGCTTGAAATCGACTTCAGCGACGGCCTCACGCAAAGTGAGCGCGCGTTCGTGGATGGGGAGCTCGACGCCATTTAAAAACGCGCCGCAGCCCCTCTCAGCATAAAACGCTTCTTCCGCAACGGGATCGTAGACGACGCCCAACACCGGCCAGTGATTCTGCAGCAGCGCGACGGACACGGCGAAATACGGAATGCCGTTGACAAAATTCGACGTGCCGTCGATGGGATCGACGCACCAGATGCCGTCGTTGCCGTGCTTCCACAATTCGAGATGCTCGTCGTCCTTCATTTCTTCGCCCAGCAGCGGGCAGTCGCGAATTTTAGTGAGTTCTTTCGTTAATGCGTTTTGCGCGGCGATGTCGGCTTGGGTGAAGAGGCTGCCGTCGGTTTTGCGTTCGTGGGCGACTTTGAGGTAACGCGGCATCACTTCTTCGCGCGCGACTTTTTTTACCGCCGCAATCGTAGCCAGCAGCATGGGGGAAATTTGTTGTTCGACGGCCGTTTGCATCGGTTACGCAGCGTGTGTCGCACGTTTGCCATCACCGGACGGCGGATGAATCACCGGTTGAATCCGGTGCGGTATTGGGGCAGATACTTGTGGGGTGGCCACTCGATCTTACGGCGAAGTTGTTTGATGCCCCTATGATAACATGGCTCAACCCTCTCAATCTTCAAGAAAATGGCGATCACCCGCTTGTATTGCCCTGTCAATCTCACCCATCGCGCCCAGGCCAATCTCACCAGTGCCGCCGCGCACCATGCTATCCGCGTATTGCGTTTGAAACGTGGCGACGAAGTGCGGCTATTCAACGGCGAGGGCGGCGAATACGAGGCGAGCATTCATCGTGTCGACAAAGATAGCGTCACGGTCGAGATCGGCCCTCATCATGATGTCGAACGCGAATCGAAGGTTAAAGTTTGCCTTGCGCAAGCGATCACCACTGGCGACAAAATGGACTACACCTTGCAAAAGGCCGTGGAGCTTGGCGTTGCGCGCATTCAGCCGTTGCAAACGAATCGCGCCGTCGTCAAGCTAAATCAGGAGCGGGCGGAAAAGCGCTTGCAGCATTGGCAGAATGTCGTCGTCTCGGCGTGCGAACAATGTGGCCGCAACACCGTGCCGAAGGTCGCGCCGATCATGACGTTTGAAGAATGGGTGGCATCGACCGATGCGGCAACGATGCGCTTGATGCTTTCGCCCTACGCCGAACAGTCATTACGCGATTGCTCGGTGCCAACCGGCGCAGTAAGCTTGGTGATTGGCCCGGAGGGCGGGCTGAATCAAGATGAAGTCGCCTTCGCACAAGTCAAAGGATTCACCTCCGTGCGCATGGGGCCGCGCGTGCTGCGCACGGAAACCGCCCCATTGGCTGCCCTGGCGGCGATGCAAATACTCTGGGGTGACTTCTAAGTAAGCTCTGATTTTTTCTGATTTCGTCGCAGCCATTTGTTTCGCTCCTGAAAAATTGTTCCTTACATATCAGCCATATGCTACGGCACAATTTTTCACTCGCGCCTTGCCTTGCTTAGAACTCAGAAAAAATTAGCGCTTCCTTAACAATGTGCCGCGCTTGCCGTTAGAATACGCAACTCGATCGTAAGCAACTGATATGGCCAAATCTGATTCTTTCGTCTCAGCCTTCCGCTTAGCAGCGCCGTATATCCATACGTCTCGCGATCGGATTTTCGTCATCGCTTTCGGCGGCGAAGTCGTGCAAAGCGGAAAATTCGTCGCGCTGGTCCATGATTTGAATTTGCTTGAGAGTTTAGGCGTGCGCTTGGTTCTGGTGCATGGGACGCGGCCGCAGATCGAAGAGCGATTAGCGAAAACTAGCCATGAATCGCAATTCGTACGTGGATTGCGTGTGACCGATGCGCATACATTGGCGGTGGTGAAAGAGGCGAACGGCACGGTGCGGGTCGAGATCGAAGCGCTGCTGTCGATGGGTTTGCCGAATTCGCCAATGGCGGGTTCGGATATTCGCGTGGCAAGCGGCAATTCCGTCACCGCGCGGCCGATGGGCGTGATCGACGGCGTTGATCTGCAACACACCGGAGTCGTGCGCAAAATCGATGCAGACGGCATTAAGCGCCGTCTCGAGGACGAAGAAATTGTGTTGCTCTCGCCGCTGGGTTATTCGCCAACGGGCGAAGTGTTTAACCTTGCCCTGGAAGATGTTGCTACCAGTGCCGCGATTGCGCTGAAAGCCGACAAGCTGATCTTTTTAATGGACGGCCCCGGCATGCTCGACAAGCGCGGCAAACTGGTGAGTGAAATCACCGCGCAGGAAGCCGAAGAGGAATTGGCGAAGAATAACAAACAGCCGGAGGATATCCGGCTCTACATTCCCTGTGCGGTTCGCGCTTGCAAAGAAAGCGTTGGCCGTTGCCATATTATTGATCGCAACATCGACGGTGGGTTGTTGTCGGAGCTATTCACCCGAGCCGGTATCGGCACGATGGTTACGCGCGATCCGCTGGAAAAATTGCGCACGGCGACGATTCAAGACGTCGGCGGCATTATTCGTTTGATCGAGCCGCTTGAGGCTGAAGGTATTTTGGTGAAGCGTTCGCGCGAGCAGATCGAAGTGGAAATCAATAATTTTTCCGTGCTCGATTACGACGGCACGATCATCGGCTGTGTTGCGTTTTTCCCGTTTCAAGGCGAGAAGGCGGCAGAGCTTGCCTGTATGGCGGTGGATCCCGGCTACCGCAATCTAGGTCGCGGCGACACGTTGTTAATGCACATTGAAACCCGCGCGAAAAAATCAGGCATTAAAAACTTGTTTGTGCTTTCCGCGCGTAGCTTTCATTGGTTTATCGAGCGCGGCTTTGAGGAGACTACGGTGGAACTATTGCCGGATCAAAAGCAGAAAAACTATAGCTATGAACGCCGCTCCAAAGTGTTGGTGAAGCGCTTGATCGGCAAGAAGTGAACTAGGAAAGATATCAATGCGAATGATTCAATGTGTAAAACTGCAACGGGAAGCCGAAGGCCTGGATTTTCCGCCTTATCCCGGTGCGCTGGGCAAACGAATTTACGAGGAAGTTTCGAAAGAAGCCTGGAAAGGCTGGGTGGACTATCAAAAAATGCTGATCAATGAAAATCGGCTCAATCTTGCCGATATCAAGGCACGAAAATACTTAGAGCAGCAAATGGAAAAACACTTCTTTGGCGACGGCGCGGAACAGGTTTCCGGTTACGTGCCTCCGGCAAAATAGCGCCTGTTGTTTTCCAAGAGACTGTTTATTTCGGTTTATTTTCCTCGACGTAGCGCTTAACCAGGTCTAAGGCCTCGAGTGAGATCTTATTAAACTGACAACCGCAACGCCGGCCGGCGTTGGAGAATTCGTCGGAAATTTCAGTCGTGTTCTGTATCGTCAGATCGAAAACAAGTTCGCCGATGTTGGGTAAGCTTAATGCGCAGTTGCGTAGCTCCTTGCCAAGTTGCACTTGCAATTGCAGTGGGTTAATCATTATGGCGACGCCACCAACGCCAATATCGAGCACCGGCAATATGATGGCCTTTGGCTCGCGGCTCAGTGTGTCGCTGAATGCTATTTCCAACGGCATTTCGAGGGGCGGACGAATCCGTGCCGCCTCGCGTCGTTCCGAGCAGAACATCATCTTCGGAATCCGCACTCGCCAAGCGGGCTTGCCTTCAAACTCCGTCGGTTCGACGCGCTCGGCATGAAATTGTGCCTTAATGGAGCTTAAAACCGTAATCAGGGACGCCTTACCCGGTGGAAATTTAGCCTCGGCGCCGGCTTCTTCCGAGAAAATAATCTCATCGAAGTAAGGATTGATCTGGGTGATTTTTCCGGACACGTGTGCGTCAGAATTAAAGAATGAAATCAATGCACTAGAACGATTGCTACTAAGACCTCTGAGCAAGGCGACAATGTCCGGACGGGTGGTGATAATTCTCGCGTTATCATCAGTTTGCTCATATTCTTGCATCATATTTGCCCTACTTAATTAGTAAACATCCTAAGTATTGGGCAGATTTTTGCGTGATGCATTAAGGAAAATCGGAAACTGGCGCTTTTTCGTCTTGGGCGCGCAGGCGATATTGTACGAATCCAGCGTGCCTAACGAGGCCTACTCGATTTCTAAATTCCTTGCCGTAGAACTGACGCTTGGCGCGCGCTCGCCGATTTTTCCTCGTGAATTGATCACCTCTTTTTGCAGCATGCTTATGCGAGCACGATGCGCGTCGCAATCCCGTTCCAACTGATCGTAGCGACGGTGCCAACCTTCGAAAAACAATTGAAATTTTCGCTCTTCGCGTCCGCCGCGAACAATCCAAGCCGTTACAAAACCGACCACAAAGGCTAGGATTAAGCTAAGGGCTGTCTGGATAACTATGGCGATCAAAATTTTGTCCTTACGCTGGTCGTTTTCAGTCGATCGTCGAGAGTTTTGGTAGGTACGTTGCTGTTCTTCGCTGACGTAGTGCCGGGAACTGACGCCTCCTCAACCTTAGTTACTTGAAGTTCATTGAAAAATTGCCCTTCGGGTCCGACTAGTTTTGCCAATGTACGACCTGCCGCGAGGCGCGATTCATCAGTCCCGACCCGGCCAAAAATCAACACGTTCATTCCGCTCACGCTGATTTCGCCGGTGTGAAGCTCATCGACGCGTGGCGGAAACCATTTGAGCACGGAATCAAACCAGGGCGTAACAACGATTCCCGACTGAATACCGAGCTTATCGTCAACTTTGCTTTGGCCATAAATTTCCCGGGCACGCGCCAGAACCGTTTGATGCGCTGCTTCGCTCGGCAACATGCCACGCAAAATCGCGCGTCCGTCGACCACCTTCAAACTTAACGTGACCGGTATCAATACGTCGCCTTTCACCAAGGCTCGTTCCGTGGGCGCTGCCAATTTGTTGTTGGTTGAGGATTGATGTAACTCAAGATAGGTGCGGCTCGCAACGGAGAGCACCAAAACTACCAGGAACGCCCCAATTCCGAGGAATAGGACGACGCGCTCATTGACGTGTTGTAACCGCGCAAGCAGCGAATTGCCGGTGGAAGGCTTTAGCATCAAGTCCATTTATTGCCCCTTGTCACCAGCCCGGTTGACGTCAAACATATTGTTCTTCTTTTTTGTCTAGCTCAATTATAAAGCAAAATGCAGCGCGACTTCACACAGACAAGCGCTAGAGTAACTCAAGCTCGCTTTGGTGCCTTAGCCATTTCTCTTCAAGTTCATTTAGCCGGGCCTCGACATTGGCTTGTTGGCGCAGCGCAAGCTTAAGGTCTTCTTTGCGCATATCTGAGTAAAGGGCCTCGTCGTTTAGCAACCCATGCAGGCTAAGTTTTTCGCGATTGAGTTTTTCCATTTCTTTTTCAATCGCGCGAACGGCGTTTTCCAGCGGCCGCCGTTGCGCGGCGCGCGTATTGCGTATCTCGGCCTCTTGTCGCTTCTGCTCTTTGCGGTCGACCATTTTCGCGCTTGGCGAGGGCGCGTTCTGGTCGCTAATGGGGACGGGCAAAGTGGCTTCGCTTTGGTTGAGCCAATCACGATAGTCGTCCAAATCGCCGTCGAATTCCTTCACCTCACCGTTGGCGACAAGTAACAGTACTTCGGTCGTCGTTTTTAGTAAATGGCGATCATGGGAAACCACCACGATTGCGCCCTCATACTCTTGCAAGGCGAGATTGAGCGCATGGCGCATTTCTAGATCGAGGTGGTTAGTCGGCTCGTCGAGCAACAGCAAGTTTGGTCGCTGCCAGATCAATAGCGCGAGCGCAAGGCGCGCTTTCTCCCCGCCTGAAAACGGCGCGATCGGCGCAAGCGATTGATCGCCATGAAAATTAAAGCCGCCGAGGAAGTTGCGTAATTCTTGTTCGCGTGTTTTGCCATCGAGCCGAATCATGTGTTGCAACGGTGATTCATCGAGGCGCAGATGTTCCAGTTGATGCTGGGCAAAATAGCCAACCGCCAGCCCTTTGCCCTCGTGGCGGTCACCGAACTTAGTCTTCAGTTCACCGGCCAGCAGTTTGATCAAGGTCGATTTCCCGGCGCCGTTTTTCCCGAGTAATCCGATGCGCTCGCCCGCGCGCACCACGAGGTTCACATTGCTCAACACCGGCTTCTCGTCATAGCCCGCAGCGACTTTATCAAGTGTTAGCAGCGGATCGGGCATTTGCGAAAACGCACGAAAACCAAACGAGAACGGCGAATCGACGTGCGCTGGCGCGATTTCCTCCATGCGATCCAGCGCCTTCATGCGGCTTTGCGCCTGGCGTGCCTTAGTCGCTTTGGCACGAAAGCGATCGATGTACTCGTGCAAATGGGCGATCTCGCGTTGCTGCTTTTCGAACGCGGCTTGCTGCTGCGCTAAATTCGCAGCCCGTTGGCGCTCGAAGGCGCTATAGTTGCCCGCGTAAAGTTTCAGTGATTGGCGATCGATGTGGCAAACGTGGCTCACCGTGCCGTCGAGAAAATCGCGGTCATGGGAAATCAAAACTAACGTCCCTTGATAACGTCCCAGCCATTGTTCCAGCCAAACCACCGTTTCTAAATCAAGGTGGTTCGTCGGCTCATCGAGCAATAACAGATCCGACCGGCACATTAGCGCCTGCGCCAGATTTAGGCGCATACGCCAACCGCCGGAGAACGACGCCACCGCATTATTGTGTTCGTTCAGTGCAAAGCCCAGGCCATGCAACAGCGCAGCCGCGCGGCTGCGAGCAGTGTAACCATCGATCAAATCAAATTGATGGTGCAGTTCGGCCAGCGCGTGACCGTCGTCTTTTTTCTCGGCCTCGGCGAGATCCTGCTCAATGCGGCGCAATTCGGCGTCGCCATCCAACGCGTAATCAATCGCTGCGCGATCTAGCGCCGGCGTTTCTTGCGCGACGTGGGCGATAGTGATGCGCGGCGGCATATCGAGATCGCCGCCATCCTGGTGTAGTTGCCCCAGCAGCAACGCAAAAAGGGTCGACTTGCCCGAACCATTCGCACCAATTAAGCCGATGCGCTGGCCTTGATGCAAGGTCAGATCAACGCCATCAAGCAATACTTTGGTGCCGCGGGCGAGCGTGAGATTACGAAAGGTGATCATGAATAACCGGAAAAATCATAGGGCTGCAATTCGCCGCATTATCCGGGAAACGGGTGGGTCGTCCAACAATAGATTTGAAATAACTTTGTCTGGCGGCATGGGCAAAGAGCCGCATAGATACTGGCTCGTGGACGTGCATGCTCAGAGAAGCGCTCTAGTACTAGGCGGCAGGCCAGTGTTCTCGATGCACTGCCTTTACAAGCGATTTGCTGTTACAGGGCCTCTTTTTCGATCTGCTCTAAACTAACATGGCGCACATCTTTACCTTTCACTAGGTAAATGATGTGCTCGGCCATATTTTTTGAATGATCGCCGATGCGCTCGATGGCTTTGGCGATAAACAAAATATCGAGCGACGCAGAAATCGTGCGCGGATCTTCCATCATAAACGTCAGCAATTGGCGCAAGATCGCACGATAGGCTTCGTCCACTTGATCGTCCTGACGCAGCACTTGAATCGCGGTTTTTGTGTCGAGGCGGGCGAAGGCGTCGAGCGCCTTGCGCAGCATATCCAGCGCGATATGCGCAACGTGATTAATATCCGCCAAGCGCGGCGCGTGCAGCCGATCCGTGGTGTGAACCAGTTTCGCCATGCGCGCGATTTTGTCCGCTTCGTCGCCGATGCGTTCGACGTCGGTGATGAGCTTGATCACCGTCATCACCATGCGCAGATCACCGGCCGCCGGCTGACGCCGCGCGATGATGTTGGTGCAGTCTTCGTCGATGGAAATTTCCAGCGCATTGACGTGATGATCCTTCTCAACCACTTGGTCGGCCAGGCGCATATCACCTGTGGTCAGCGCCAGCAGCGCGTGCTCAATTTGTTGTTCCGCCAGCCCGCCCATCTGCAGCACGCTGGCGCGCAACCGCTCCAGATCGGCATCGAATTGTTTGGAAATATGTATGGTTTGACTCAAGGCAGATTCTCCTTATTACAGCGCAAAATTACTTGATAATTATGACGATATTATGACCGGCGATTAGTTACCGTAAATCTTCACGCCGCCGCTGGTACCGAGCAAGAGCACATTTGCAGGTCGGCGCGCAAAAATTCCGCAGGTTACGACGCCGGGAATTTGATTAATCACCGATTCCAATTCCAGCGGATTTTTGATGTTCAAATCGTAAACATCGATAATCAAATTGCCGTTATCGGTCTTAAAATCTTCGCGCAAGGCCGGCGAACCGCCGAGCTTAACCATTTCGCGGCCGACCAAGCTGCGCGCCATCGGAATCACTTCAACCGGTAGCGGAAACGTACCAAGCACGCCGACCAGCTTGCTCTCATCCGCGATGCAGATGAATTTTGTCGCCACCGCCGCGACGATTTTCTCCCGCGTCAGCGCGCCGCCGCCGCCTTTGATCATATGCAAGTGGTCGGTGATTTCATCGGCGCCGTCGACGTAGATCGGCATGTCGTGAACACTATTGAGATCGAACACGTGAATGCCGGCTTCTTTCAGCAACGCCGCGGTACGATCGGAACTCGCCACCGCACCGTCGATCTTGTGTTTGATTTTTGCGAGTTCGGCGATGAAATAATTCGCCGTCGAGCCGGTGCCCACGCCGACGATGGCGCCGTGAGTCACGTAGTCCAACGCGGCCTTGGCCGCTTGTTGTTTTAGGTTTTCTAGCGACATTTTATGGAGCTAAAAATTAATTTCTAGCTAGGAGAATAACTCCAAGCACGGGAATATACAATCGCAACGTACCTGGAGAAACTCTGTTAAGCTGCAAAAATTATTCGGACTCCGATACTTCGATTCTTCTGCGTGACTTGCCGTCGGCGTCCCTCACCCTAGCCCTCTCCCAGAGGGAGAGGGAATAAACTCCCGTCTCCCCGGGGGAGAAGGGAGGGGATGAGGGGCGGAGGTTAATTGAACCGGAAGCGATTCACAATCCAACATCCCAGCCGTAATGCCAATGAAAATCGACTACCTAGAAAAGATCCTCAACGCCAACGTTTATGATGTGGCGATCGAGAGCCCGCTCGATCTCGCCGCGAATTTATCGCAGCGCTTAAATAATAAGCTGCTGCTCAAGCGCGAAGATTTGCAGCCGGTGTTTTCGTTCAAGCTGCGTGGCGCTTACAACAAAATGTCCAAGCTCAACGCGAGTGAGCTCAAGTGCGGCGTCATTGCTGCTTCTGCAGGCAATCACGCGCAGGGCGTGGCGCTTGCGGCGCAGCGTTTGGGCGCGAGCGCGACTATCGTGATGCCCATCACCACGCCGCAAATCAAAATCGCCGCCGTCGAAGGTCGCGGCGCGAAGGTGATTTTGCACGGCGAATCCTATAGCGAGGCTTATGCCCACGCCGTTGTGCTTGGTAAGAAACGTGGCTTCACGTTCATCCACCCCTACGACGATCCCGACGTCATCGCCGGCCAGGGCACGATCGCGATGGAAATTTTGCGCCAGTGCCGCGAGCCGATTCACGCACTGTTCGTCGCGATCGGTGGCGGCGGTTTGATCGCAGGAATTTCCGCCTACGTTAAGCGCCTGCGGCCGGAGATAAAAATTATCGGCGTGCAACCCATCGATTCCGACGCGATGGCGCAATCGCTAAAAGCCGGCCGACGCATCGCGTTGTCCCACGTGGGGTTGTTCGCCGACGGCGTCGCCGTCAAGCAAGTCGGCAAGGAAACCTTTCGCTTGGCGCAACAGTACGTCGACGATGTGATCTTGGTTGATACCGATGAAATTTGCGCGGCGATGAAGGATATTTTTCAGGACACGCGCTCGATCGTTGAGCCGTCCGGCGCGTTGGGCGTGGCGGGCGCGAAAAAGTATGTCGAGACTACCCGCATTCGCGGTATGACGTTGGGCACCGTGCTGTGCGGCGCGAACATGAATTTCGATCGCTTGCGCTTCGTTGCCGAGCGCGCGGAATTGGGCGAGCAGCGCGAAGCGGTGTTCGCGGCGACGATTCCGGAAACGCCCGGCAGCTTCAAACGCTTTTGCGAATTGATCGGCCACCGCAATGTGACGGAATTCAATTACCGGTATTCGGATGTGAAGGAAGCGCATGTGTTCGCCGGACTAGAAGTCGCCAGCCGTGTTGAGAAAGAAAAAATCCTCGCAACACTCAAGCGCAACAAAATTCAAACGTTGGATTTAACCGATAACGAAATGGCCAAGCTACATATTCGCCATTTGGTTGGCGGCCGCGCGCCGGGGGTAAAACACGAGCGGCTCTATCGCTTCGAATTTCCGGAACGGCCCGGTGCGTTGATGAAATTTCTATCGACCATGGGCCACGATTGGAACATTAGCTTATTTCACTATCGTAACCACGGCGCTAACTATGGCCGCGTGCTAGCCGGCATTCAAGTGCCGCCGGGGCAAGACCGCGCGTTTCAGCGTTTCTTGAGCGAATTGGGTTACGAGTATTGGGACGAAAGCCAGAATCCGGCTTATAAACTGTTTTTGAGTTGACCTGCGCCAGGAGGCAGGCGCAGCGCGGCACTTGCGGCACGCATTGCCAGGAGCCGCATGAATAGTGGCTCCTGGCAATGCGCGTACTTCTAACGACTTAGTGCGATGACATTTTCCAAGCCACGGCGCTCGTTGCGGCGACGTTCTAGTTGCTGGCGACGCTCAGTGCCGCTGTCCGTTTCGCGAATCCATACCGTCTTGGCGTTGGTGAATTCGCGAATGCCGTGATAGGACAATTCGCGGCCGAAGCCCGACGCTTTGATGCCGCCGAAAGGTAAGCGCGGATCAGAGCGCACCATGCCGTTGATGAAACTGGCGCCCGCTTGGATTTGTTCCGACAGGATTTCAGCGCGGTTGTAGTCCTTACTCCAAATGCTGGACGCTAGACCGAATTCGCTGTCGTTGGCGATGCGGATTGTGTCCAGTTCGTCTTTTGCGCGAATGATGATCGCGACCGGCCCAAACGCTTCCTCGCGATAGATTCGCATCGCCGGCGTGACGTGATCCAGGATCGATGCCGGATAATACGCACCCGTGCCCGCCGCCACTTCACAACCTAGGACGGCGGTTGCGCCGTGCTTGATCGCGTCCGCGACTTGCTCGTGCAACTCATCGCGCAGTTCGCGTTTGGCCATGGGCCCAAGGTGCACGCCGTCATTGCTTGGATCGCCCCCCTTCAGTTGCGCAGCGCGTTCCTTCATGCGAATAACGAAGTCATCGGCAATTTCCGGCGCGAGAACAAAGCGTTTTGCAGCGATACAGGATTGGCCACAATTCAGATAACGCGAGGCAACGGCTTGTTCGACGGCGAGTTCGACATCGGCATCATGCAGTACGATAAACGGATCGGACCCGCCCAATTCAAGCACGCACTTTTTCAAATACTGTCCCGCCAATGCGCCGACCTTTCGGCCTGCCGCTTCCGATCCCGTGAGAGTGACCGCTTGCACATTTGGACTGGAAATGACCTCCTCGATCTGCGAGGAGTCAACGAATAAAGTAGTGAAAAGATGCTCTGGCAAACCGGCATCACGAAACGCTGCTTCGATCGCCTCCGCGCATTGCGGCACGTTCGACGCGTGTTTTAGCAGGCACGCATTGCCGGCCATCAACGCGGGTGCGGCAAAACGAAACACCTGCCAAAACGGGAAATTCCAAGGCATGATGCCAAGCACCGTGCCCAGCGGCATATAAGTGACGTAGCTTCGGCCGGCGTCGGTTTTGATCAGCTCTTCTTCCAAAAACGGTTCCGCATGCACCGCGTAATAATCGCAATTGAGCGCGGATTTTTCTACTTCCGCGCGGGCTTCACGGGCAAGCTTGCCCATTTCCAAGGTGATCAGTGCGGCATATTCGTCGCGCTTACGGCGTAAGCGTGTTCCGACGCGCGTTAATATTTCAGCGCGCTCTTCAAACGAAGTCGCTGCCCAGGTTTTTTGCGCGCGGCCGACGCGATCAAGCACCGAGGTTAACTTCGCCCGATCCCAGGTTGGATAGCTTTTGAGGATTGACCCGTTGACCGGATTTTGCGTGACGTAGCTCATATTTGAGATTAGGAATTCAGAGTGAATCGAGCGGTTTCAGCCCCGCCACTGTTTGCTGATTGCGAATCCCGCGGTTGAAGGATTGCACTTAAAGGTATAGACAATTTTCAAGGCCACGCAACGAAAGTTAACAAAAATAGTCTTTGTCGACCAAGGTGGATAGGAAAATTACTTCATCTTATTTTTCAACGTGTTGAAGTGCCGACAGCTGCGCCTATCTTTTTTCAACGGGATTGCGGACAATAGCGTTTTGGCTTAAGCGCGCTTTTTTCATGTCTTTAGAAACGATCCAGTACGTTGAGGACGGCCCGATTGGCACGCTAACGTTGAACCGCCCTGACGACGGCAACATGTTCAACGTCACCATGTGCCATGAAATTCGCGATTGCATCAACGAAATCCGGCGCGAAACGCGAACCCGTGTCCTAGTCATAACGGGCGCCGGCGATAAGTTTTTCTGTATCGGTGGGCGCAAAACCGGGCTGGAAGATACCAATCTGTATGCGGGCGTGCTTCCCACATTAGAAATTTACGAAAGCATCGAGCGGCTGCAGAAACCAGTGATCGCATCGGTGAATGGCTTCGCGGTCGGCGGCGGCAACGTGCTGCAAATGGTTTGCGATCTCACGATTGCCAAGGAAAGCGCCGTGTTTCGCCAGGTCGGCCCGATGATGGGCAGCTTCGACGCCGGCTACGGCACCTGGTATCTGGAAGACCTGGTAGGCAAAAAGAAAGCCAAAGAAATGTGGTTCCGCAATCCCAAGTTTACGGCGCAAGAGGCCCTAGCGATGGGGTTGATCAACAAGGTCGTTCCCGACGATCAGTTGGCCGTCGAGACGAAAAAGTTTGCGCTGGAAATCGCCGAGCGCGGCGCATTTGCGTTGGCTTCGGTCAAAGCGGCGTTCAATGCGCGCCATGGCGGCGTTTCAGGCTTAGCGCGGTTGTCGCACGATGTGTTACTACCGATGTACCTGCATTCGGACGAAGCGCAGGAATTGAGCGCGGCGTTTCGCGAAAAGCGCAAACCTAATTCTGATAAGTTTGGACATTAAGATGAAACGCTATGTTGGGAATTCAGCCGCATCTCGCTCCGTGGCGCAACTCCTCCCCTTTCAAGGGGGAGATTGGGATGGGTCTCGTCCGCCACTGATTAAACCCATCCCCACCCTTACCCTCCCCTTGAAGGGGAGGGGATTTCTCGCAGCATTTTGCCCGCGTGTCTACGCATCGTGCTCCTAACTCTTCACGACCCAAGTCGCGCACGCCAATTCTACGAACAAAACCTTTGGCGCACGGACACGCTCTATAGCCTGCTCGCCAAACACACAAATGAGCGCCCCGATAGTTTTGCGCTGCGCGACAGCCAACATCGATTGACTTGGCAAAATCTCAATCACTGGGTCGATGCCGTCGCTCACGACTTAGATCAAGCCGGCGTTCTGCCGGGCGGCCGCGTATCGATTTGGCTGCCGAACCGGGTCGAGAGCTTCGTCACGTTTCTGGCCTGCTCGCGCAATGGTTATGTCTGCAATTCCTCGCTGCATCAAAACTACACCGTCGCGGAAATTGTCGAATTGCTGCGTGGCATACAATCGTCCGCGCTGGTGACTCAGGCAGGCTACGGCGCGAACGGTAAAGACGAAGATGTATTCGGGCTTGCGGCGGCATTGCCATCGATGAAGCGCATCTATCAAGCGTCTTCAGGCATTAATGGCCTGGGAGGCAAGCTGGGTGCGGCTTTCCCGATGCCTGCAAGCCGCCCCCAGCTTGCCTCGCAGCCCAACAACAATCCCGACAAAATCGCTTATCTCGCCTTCACCTCGGGCACAACGGGCAGGCCAAAGGGTTTGATGCATTCCGATAACACTCTGCTCGCCAACGGCCGCGCGATGGTGAAAGATTGGCATCACGATGCGAACACGATTCTGCTCAGCTTGAGCCCCGTCAGCCACCACATCGCCACGGTCGCGTTGGAACAAAGCTTGGTCGCCGCTTGCGAGTTGGTGTTGAACGATCCGCCGCCCGGCATGAGTTCCCTCGATTGGATTCTCGACAGCGGTACAACTTACGTCATGGGCGTGCCGACTCACGCGATCGACATTCAAGCGGCGATGAAGCAACGTCATCTCAAGCGACTCGGTAACGTAAGCGTGTTCTACATGGCTGGCGCGCCGATCCCGGAAGAGACCGCGCGGACATTTCTCGATCAAGGCATCTTGCCGCAAAATGTGTACGGCATGACGGAAAACGGCTCGCACCAATATACGTTACCGACGGACGATCGCGACACCATCGTCAAAACTTGCGGCCGCTCATGTGAGGTTTACGAAGTGAAAATCTTCAGCCAAGAGAATGAAAATATCGAAGCCAAGCCCGGTGAAGTCGGCGAGATCGGCGGCCGCGGCGCGATGTTGATGCTGGGTTATTTCGACAATCAAAGCGCGACGGAAAATAGTTTTAACCGCGACGGCTATTTGATGAGCGGCGATCTCGGCTGGCTCGACGCGCGCGGCAATTTGCATTTCGTCGGCCGCAAAAAAGATTTGATTATTCGCGGCGGACACAACATTTATCCGGCGCGCATCGAGGACCTCGCCCATCGTCACCCGCTAGTGCAAAAAGCGGCGGCGTTTCCTGTTGCCGACGAACGGCTCGGCGAGAAAGTGTGTCTCGCGATTATCGCGCGAGATAATGCGAGGCTTGATGCGTACGCGCAGCTCGATCATCTTTTTCATTCGGGACTATCGAAATTCGACATGCCGGAATATTTCATGCAGCTCGATGCATTTCCGCTCACGGCGAGCGGCAAAGTGTTGAAGCGCGAGTTGGTGGAGTGGGCGAAAAGCGGGCGCATCGCGCCGACGCCGGTACGTTGGGTCGATCCCGCCAAGGCAAAGGAAGCATAGTGCCCGTCGAACTCACCCGCGTCGAAGAATTCGCACTGATCACACTCAATCGCCCGGAAGCGTTGAACGCGTTGTCGTTCGCTGTCATCCGCGAACTCGATGCCGCGTTCGACGCCGCCTCCGCAAGCGATGCCCGCGCGCTGTTCATCACCGGCGCCGGCGCGAAAGCGTTTTGTGCCGGCGCCGACATCAAGGAATTGATCGGCAACTCGGCGGAAAAACATCATGACGGCGTAAATCTCGGGCAACAGGCTTTTGCCAAGCTCGACAATCTACCGATTCCATCCATCGCCTTGATCAATGGCTACGCCTTCGGCGGCGGTTTGGAGCTGGCCCTGGCATGCACGTTTCGTCTGGCAACTCGCAACGCAAAAATGGCCTTGCCGGAAATCAAGCTGGGCCTCATTCCCGCCTACGGCGGCACGCAGCGTTTGCCGCGTGTGATCGGCGAATCCCGCGCGCTGGAGATGATATTGTCCGGACGCAATGTCGATGCGGTCGAAGCAGAACGCGTCGGCTTAATCAATCGTTTAATCGACGGCGACCTGCTCGCGGCCGGAATCGAATTTGCGCGCAGCTTCAGCCACCACAGCCTCGTGACGTCGCGACTCGCCCGCCAAGCGGTGCAGCGCGGACTCGACGGCTCGCTCGAACAAGGTTTCGAAATCGAAGCGGCCCTTTCAACGCAAGCGTATCAAACCGAAGACGCGAAGGAAGGCATGACCGCGTTCGCCGAAAAACGTAAAGCGACGTTTCGCGACCGATGAACGTTTTTGATCGCCTTGACCGCTTACCGCCGCTCAATACGGAAGAACTCGCGCTGCTGCATAGCGTGCGAACGCTGTGTCGCGATCAGATCGCGCCGCGTGCGAGTGAATACGATCGCAGTGCGGAATTTCCCTGGGCCAACGTCCAAGCAATCAACGCGCTCGGCTTAAACGCGATGTTCATCCCCGAAGCCTACGGCGGCGCACCGTTGTCCTACGCCGCCTACCTCTCATGCGTGCGCGAAATCAGCAAAGCCTGCGCATCGACCGGCATTATTTGGGCAACGAATTTTCATGCGATCAAACCGCTGATTGATTTCGGCAGCGAAGAACAAAAGCGTAGACTCTTGCCGATCATCGCGAACGGCGGACTCGCATCGTTGGTCATCACGGAGCCGTCTGCCGGCTCGGATGCGACGGGGATGAAAACGAAATTCAGCCCTAGCGGCGATGACATTATCGTAGCTGGCGGTAAAACCTTCATCACCAACGGCGACGTTGCCGATCTGTTGCTGGTGTTCGGCAAATGGAGCGAGGTCGACGACAGCAAAGCATCGATTTCGGCGTTGATTGTCGAAAAAAATACGCCGGGCTTGAGCGTCGTGCGCAAAGAAGACAAGATGGGACATCGCGCATCAAGCACGGCGGCGCTCGCGTTCGATGGCTGCAAAGTGCCGCGCGTGAATCTACTCGGCGCGCCCGGCGCGGGACTGAATATTTTGCTCGCGTCACTGAACAAATCCCGACCGAGCGTTGCCGCCCATGCGCTCGGCATCGCCCGTGCCGCGTTCGAGGACGCCGTGAGTTATATCAACGAGCGCAAACAATCCGGCCGAACAATTTTGGAATTCCAAGGCATACAATTTCTGATCGCCGATCTCGCAACTGAGCTGGCGCAATGCGAGGCATGGCTTTGGTACGTCGCGGGATTAGTCGATCGCGGCGAAACGGATTTCGGCGTGGAAGCGTCGATGCTGAAAATGCGCGCCTCCGATCTCGCGATGCGCATCGCAACGGAAGCCGTTCAGCTTTACGGCGGCTACGGTTACTGTAAAGATTATCGCGTCGAGCGTTTAATGCGCGATGCGAAGATCACCCAAATTTGGGAAGGGACGAATCAGATTCATCGCCAATTCATCGGCAAGAGTTTCATTTCGAAATAACATGGATATCAAAACCATCGGCATCGCAGGTTGCGGCACCATGGGCGCGGGCATTGCGATCGTCAGCGCGCGCGCGGGATTTCGCACCATCGTGTTCGACGAACGCGCCGATGCATTAGAAAAAGCGCGAAAGCAAACCCAAGGCTTTTTCGCGAAGTCGGTGGAGAAGGGCAAACTCACGCCTGCGCAAGTCGATGGCATCATGGTAAACCTGATCGGCACGACAAAAATTGACGACTTGGCGCAATGCGATTTAGTCATCGAAGCGGTGTTTGAAGACCTCAAGGCGAAGCACGCTTTGTTTGGCGCACTCAACAAAGTTTGTCCGGCTCCTACGATTTTCGCGTCGAATACGTCGACGCTATCAATCACGGAAATCGCCGCCGGCAGCGGGCGCGACGATCGCGTCGTCGGCATGCATTTCTGCTTGCCGGCGCAGTTGATGAAGCTGGTGGAAATGTCGCCGGGCATCAACACCATTGATTCCACTTTTCAAGCTGCTTGGGACTGTTGTGTGGCGCTCGGCCAGAAGCCCGTGAAGACCAAAGACAATCCGGGTTTTATTTTGAATTATTTTTTGGTGCCGTTTAATAACGACGCGATTCGGCTAGTGGAGTCGGGCGTTGCGGAACCCGCCGATATCGATCGCGCCATCAAGGTCGGCCTCGGTTATCCAATGGGCCCGTTGGAACTGCTCGACTTGGTTGGACTCGACACGCAATTGCTGCTGTGCGAAGCGCTGTACGGTATGACCAACGAACCGCGCAATGCCTGCCCACCGCTGGTCAAACGAATGATCGCGGCAGGGCATCTTGGACGTAAGACGGGGCGCGGGTTTTACACCTATAAAAATGACGCGATGTTCGGTGGATAACCTGATTGTCGTTCCCGCGAAGGCGGGAATCCATAGAGCGCATGAACAGGCGCGAGCGACTTAGCTTGAGCGAGCACGAAATTAACGCACTATGGATCCCCGCCTTCGCGGGGATGACAGATTGGTATTTTTACGTAAATGGGAAAAGTTACGCGCGTTAATGTTGACGCACTTGAACAGAATATGAATTACTCGATTATCCGTACTGGCCCGAGCCGCGGGTTTGCAGGCGATCATCCGCTGTTGATCAAAGCAGCCGAGAAAGCCGACGCGCTGGTCATTCTGGGTGAGCGCGCGAACGGAGCGTTGTCCGCGATTCCCGACCATGCCGAGAAAATTGTCGTTCTAGTCGAGTTGGGAGCCGAATGTCTTGGCGCGATCACCGGCGAAAGCCGCGGTCTTGAGGGATCGAACGTTTTGGGCTTCGCGCGATTTCGTTTAGGTGATGGCGAACCCTCGAATTTGGTAGAACTCGTTCGTCAACCGAAAACCTCGCAATCGGCAATCGACGCTGCGAAGGACATTTTCACCGCAGCCGGATTGCAAGTCGCGATTTGCAATGATTTCGCCGGCCGCATTATCGATCGGCTGGTGCGGCCTTACTACAATGCAGCGCTGCGCCGTCTCGACGAAGGCTTGGCAAGCGCGGACGATATGGATACGACACTAAAACTCGGCCTCGGCTATCCCGAAGGGCCGATTACATTGCTCGAACGCACCGGTTTGCATCATCATTTCGATGTGAGCCAAGCGTTATTCGAAGCCTACGGCGAATCCGCCTATGCGCCGGCGCGCCGCGCGCGCGTAGCAAAACAACGACAGGGAAAATAACTCATGCAACCTTTAACAGGCGTCCGCGTACTGGACTTCAGCACACTTTTGCCCGGCCCAATGGCAACATTGTTACTCGCCGACGCGGGTGCGGAAGTCATCAAAATCGAGCGGCCCACCGGCGAAGAAATGCGCGGCTATCAGCCGAAAATCGGTAATGACAGCGTCAACTTCGGTTTGCTCAACGCCGGTAAACGCAGTATCGCAATTGATCTGAAAGCACCGGGCTCAATCGAAAAACTCAAGCCGTTGATAGCAAGCGCCGACATCGTGATCGAGCAATTTCGACCCGGCGTGATGGACCGTCTGGGGTTGGGTTACGAGGCGCTGACGGCAATCAATCCACGCATTATTTATTGCGCCATTACCGGCTACGGCCAGAGCGGGCCGAAGGCGCAGGTCGCGGCTCATGACTTGAATTACGTCGCCGAATCCGGCTTGCTCGCCATCGCCGCTGACGGCAACGGCGCGCCGGTCGTGCCGCCGGCGTTGATTGCGGATATCGCCGGTGGCGCTTATCCGGCTGTCATGAATGTGCTGCTTGCGTTGCGCCAACGCGATCAAACCGGCGAGGGCTGCAAGATCGATGTATCCATGAGCGACAACATGTTCACGTTTTTGTATTGGGCGATGGGCGAGGGTTTTGCGTCGGGCCATTGGCCGGTTCCGGGCGGTGGTCGGGTCGCGGGCGGCAGTCCGCGCTATCAAATCTATCGCACCGCCGATAATAAGTTCGTTGCCGCCGCGCCGCTGGAACAAAAGTTCTGGGAGAATTTTTGCGAGTTGATCGGCCTGGAAAAATCTTTGCGGGATGATCGTTTTGACGTTAACGCGACCAAGCGTGGCGTCGTCGCCATCATTGCGAAAGATACCGCAGCGGTGTGGGCCAAGCGCTTCGAAGGAAAAGATATTTGCTGTTGTATCGTGAAGACGATCGAAGAGGCAACGAGCGAGCCGCATTTTGTTGGGCGTGGATTGTTTGCGCGTTCGCTCAACGTCGGTGGGCGTTCCGTACCAGCATTGCATACGCCGGTCGCGCCGTCTTTCCGCGCTAAATTTACGGAACTACCATTTCCAACATTGGCGCACGACAACGCCGACCTACTTCCTCCCCTTCAAGGGGAGGAATGAGGTGGGGATGGGGCGCCTGTGAGCCCGTGGATCTTCGCACGAAACCCATCCCCATCCCACTCCCCTTGCAGGGGAAGGGATTTCAATGTGCGCCGAGGAAAATTGTTATAGCGACGGCGAGCGAAGTAAGCTGATCATCGCATCCAACCCCAAAAAATAAGACTGAATCCCAAAACCAAAAATCACACCCTTCGCCACGCCGCGCGTGATCGGGCGAATATCGCGCTTCTCGATGTTGGTCATGTGTACTTCGATGTATGGAAACGGTAAGGCCGCGAGGCAGTCTTTTAGCGCGTAGCCCGCGTAACCGAATCCCGCTGGATTCATCACTAAGCCGTCGACGCCCTCGTCCACCGCGCGGTAGAGTCGATCAATCGCTTCGCCTTCGATGTTGCTGTAAAACATTTCCAGCTCGAAGCCTTGTTGTTGCGCGTATGCCAGCAACATCGCGTCCAGTTCCGCGGCGGTCGTTGCGCCATATATTTCCGGCTGACGGCGACCGAGGTAGGTCATGTTCGCGCCTTGCAACAATAAAATTTTCATCGCGATGAGCATCGTAGTTTTTTCTATTCTACCGCGCTAACGAAATCCGACGACGCGCCGTATACTGTTACCTATCATGCGAAATCAAACGAACGTGTAGCGATGGCGGAAAAATTGTCGAGCGGGATTTTGGTTGTTTGGACCGATGTGATTGCGGAGCACGAGACCGAATTTAATTCTTGGTACAACGAGCAACATTTACCCGAGCGGCTGGCGGTGCCGGGAATTCTGAACGCGCGCCGTTACGCTGGCGAGGCCTCGCCAAAGTATCTTGCCTATTACGAAGCGGAATCGCCGCAAGTCATGATCTCCGATTACTACATCGAGCGGCTCGCGAATCCGACGGCATGGACGCAACGTGTCATGCCGTGGTTCGTTGGAACCGTTCGTTCCATTTGCAACGTGGTGGCAAACTTTGGCCATGGTGTCGGCGGTGTTGCGCAAACATTCACGTTTTCTCTGGAGCAGGCTGAAGAGGCGCTTCCCGCTTGGCTCTCAGGCACGGCACTGCCAGAAGCCGCGTCGCATTTGGGCTGTGTAAGAGTGCAACTTTGGCACAACGACGCAACGATTACGAATCGGCCGAGCCCGGAACAGGCCATGCGCCCGCAGCGCGACAGCGCGGCCGATTGGGTAATCATTGTCGAGGCTGTCGCCGAATCGGCGCTTGAAGAAATCCTTCGTCCGCTAGAAAATATTCTGCGTGCCAGTGATGTGACGAACCTGCGAAGCCAAGGCCCGTACCAATTGCTAAATTATTTGCGTAAGGAATGAGGCGAGTATTCGGCGGCGCGACAAAAAAGCCGTGGCACAGGTTGCTCATCGGCATCGCCTTGCTGTTGTTGCTGCTCGTAGCCGCCGCTGTTTTTTTCGTCGCGACCTTCGATGCCAATTCGCACAAAGTGCGGGTTGCGGCGATGGTAAAGGAAAAGATCGGGCGAGAGCTATCGATCCCCGGCGCTGTTCGCCTGAAACTTTTTCCCAAGCTTCGGCTTGAACTTGATCGCGCCGTCCTCAACGAAAAAAACTCGACGCAGGCATTTGCGACCATAGAAGCGGTAAAGCTTTCGCTGCGGCCTTGGCCGCTGATCAACGGCGAAGTGCTGTTAGATCAAATGGAGATCGGCAATTTCGACGTTAAGCTAAAACGCTTTGCGAACGGCACGACGAATTTTGACGATTTGATTTCGAAAGATGAGTCGCCACCGACGTTGCATTTCGATCTGGCCGGATTGACGATCAAGAGCGGAACGTTGCACTTCGACGACGAAATCGCGCAACGCAAAACCCAAATTTCCAACTTGAAAGTAACGACGGGCCGTCTCACCGACAACGTGCCATCGCCAATTAGCGCGCAATTCCTGCTTGCCAATGACAATCCTGCGAGCGCTTTGCAAGCTGATCTTGCCGGCGAGTTAACGTTTGATTTGCGGCGCAAACGTTATCGAATGAAAAGTTTAAAAGTCCAAGCGCAAGGCGAAGCCGTCGCGCTAAAGGCGCTAACGATCGCCCTCTCAGCCAATATCGATGCGGATCTCCAGGCAGGCCACATTGGTCTGCAAGGCACAAAAATGAGTTTCGAGGGCAAGTCCGGTGTGCAATCGCTGCATGGTGAGTTTGCCGCGCCCATGATCGCGTCCGAGCCGAACAAAGTCTCGCTGCAAAATGTTACAGCGCAATTCAAACTTGAGGAGCTGTCAAAAAAGATAGGCGTTAACTTAAACGTCGCCAGCGTTGGCGTTGCCAACAATAAGGTTGACGCACCGAATGTAGCGCTAACATTTTCTGTCGATCAAGACACATTGCGTTCCAGCGGCGAAGTTGCCACCGCATTCACGATGGATCTTTCCGAGCAACGGGCGAGCTTAGCGTCGTTGAAATTCACCAGCAAAACCCAACGCGATCAAATGACGCTGGACTTCTCAGCGCTGGGGCCAATCGCACTCGATTTGAAAACCGGCGCACTCGACGCCACACAGCTCAACGGCGAATGGCAATTGCAAAACCAGCACGACCAACTCAAAGGCAACTGGCGTGCGCCAATAGCCGCAAACATCGCCGACAGTAGTTTCACAATCGACGCATTGCAAGGCGATTGGTCGGGCACGCTGGCCGGCGCGACGGTCACGGGCAGGGCCAGCGTACCGATATCGGGAAATTGGCGCGACTATGGCGGAAAAATTCCGACGATCGATTTGCAGACTACCCTGACGTGGCCCGATAGTGCCCTGGAAGCTAATATCCATGCGGATCTTCAGGCATCGAGCGAAGCTAATCAGGTTTCCGCGAAAGGCGCTGCGATCAAGGCGAGTGGCTTTAATCCGAACGGGAAATGGCAAGCCGATCTCGCGTCACCCGCAAATGTGGATTTCGCGGCGCAGGTTGCCGAGCTGCCAAAACTCGTCGGCAATGTACGATGGATCGGAAAAAATAAAATGGCAAAGCCGATCAACGTTAAGTTGAACGGCGCCGGCAAAGTCGATTTTCCTCGCGAACAAGCGCAGTTCAAACTTAAGGCAGCGCTTGATCAAAGCAAATTCGACGGCACATTCGGCATGACGGGCTGGGCGGATCCCGCCTACCGCATCGACGCGAACCTTGATCAACTCGACGTGGATCAATATTTTCCGTCGACTTCGACGCCGTCCACTACGAAAGCAAAACCTAGTAAGGCGCCGCCCGTGAACTTTGATTTAACGTTTCTGAAGACATTGCGCGTCGATGGCCGAATCAATATTGGTCGGTTGAAATCCAGCGGAACGAGCGTGCGTAAAGTGCATATCGAGCTGGAAAGCGCGACGCCGAAAAAAATCTCGCAATGAAAGAAATCCGCTTCGCGACGCGCGTAGTCGTTTGGCAAAAACGTCACGGCCGGCACGATTTGCCGTGGCAAAACACGCGCGATCCGTATCGCATCTGGCTGTCGGAAATTATGTTGCAGCAGACCCAAGTTGCGACGGTGATTCCCTATTTCGCGCGCTTTTTGGCGAAGTTTCCAACGCTGCGCGATCTCGCGAACGCAAGCGAAGACGAAGTGCTCGCGCTGTGGAGCGGCCTAGGCTATTACTCGCGCGGGCGAAATTTGTTGCGCGCAGCGCAGATCGTCGCTGAAAATTTTTTTGGTGAGTTTCCCAAAGCGCTTAGCGATATTCTATCCCTGCCCGGTGTTGGCCAATCCACAGCAGCGGCAATCAGTGCATTTGCCTTTGGTGAGCGCCAGGCCATTCTCGACGGCAACGTCAAGCGCGTGTTCGCGCGGCACTTTGGCATCGCAGGTTTTCCTGGCGCGAAAAAAGTAGAAGGCAAACTCTGGGACGTCGCGACCGAAGTGTTGCCGAACCAAAACATCGAAGCCTACACCCAAGGCTTGATGGATTTGGGCGCGACGGTTTGCTTACGCTCGCGGCCGTTGTGTCTCGCTTGTCCAGTTGAAGCTACTTGCGTGGCGAAACGCGACAGTCGTATTCAAGAATTACCCTCGCCTCGCCCCAAGAAAGTGGTTCCGGAAAAATCAACAACGATGTTGATCATCGCTCATGCGGGCGAAGTATTGTTGGAAAAACGTCCGCCGACGGGCGTGTGGGCGGGAATGTGGTGTTTTCCCGAAATGCCGAATGTCGGCAGCGCACGTGACACATGCCGAGAACGATTCGGTTTGGAAACTCACTTGCCGAAACCTTGGGAGGTATTGGAACACGGCTTTACCCATTTCAAATTGAGTATTACACCGCAACCCGTCGAGGTTAAGAAAAAATTATCACGTGCTACGGAGCCGGGTGTGATGTGGTTATCGATCGCCGATGCGCTTATCGCCGCAATTCCGCAACCGGTTCGAATTTTGCTTACCAAACTCGACGAGCAAAAAACGTAGAGCGCGATCGTTATTGCCGTCGTATGTGTACTTAAGCAGCCCCTCTGTTCCAGAACCGGCAACCCCCGCGTTATGGTTGGCGGGCTTCGGATGGCTGAATCTCAGACGAAAGCAATAACAAGAAACGGTAGGCCGGGTGGCCCAAGGCCAGCCCCTGGACAATGACTCACAGGGCATACGGTTTGCGTCGCAAACCCTAAAACTTGTCATTGCGAGGCGCGTTTTTTGCGACGAAGCAATCTCGCTTTTCACCGCCCATGAACAACGAGATTGCTTCGTCG
>JANOLP010000193.1:0-36313 GCA_031419835.1 Pseudomonadota bacterium
GAAAGGGGTCGTTATTACAAACGCCTTCTCAAAGAAGGCTCGAACAATGTCCTCCTTGAGCCTGATGTCGCGAAAGCCTTTCCCAATTCCGCGGCGGTCAACGACGCACTCCGCGCGGTCATCGAGCTTGTCCGTTCATCAACTGGCCTAACCCCGCGTTCAACTGGGACGCGCGGAAAAGCACCACGCGCCCGTTAACTTGAACGTTAGGCGTCAAGAATCGCATCGGTAGCATTCGCATGGGATCTGCTGCCTTTGAAACGTAGTCGCGTAAAAATGAACCGGAGATTAAGATGGAGAGCACACCACAGCCCAAGCACTTCCAGCCAGGCGAAGGCAAGAGCTACAAGCTCGGCCGAATGACGATGACATTCAAGACCACCGCCAGTCAGGCTTGGAATGCCTATACCGTCTGCGAAGCAATCGAACCTCCTGAATCTGGTGCAGGGTATCACCGCCACCCGACCTACGATGAGACTTTCATCATTTGCGAGGGGCAATACGACTTTCGTCTCGACGGCAAGTTGCTAAAGCTCAGCCCTGGGGACGTCGTGTTCGTGCCCAGAGGGACACCGCACGGCTTCATAAGCACAGGCCCTGAAGTCGGTCGCCAGATAATCATCAGTTCTCCTGGCGGCATCTTCGATGCCATGATCGCTGAAGTCACGATGCTTGACACCGGTAGCCCAACGCGCCAAGGCTCGGAAGAAGCAAAGGCCATCGCGACGAAGTACGGGCTTGAGTTTCTGTCCTCATAAGCCGTCCCAATACGTTCGACACCGTGAGCTATTGCGAGGCCACATTGACGCTAACCCATCCATCAAGCGGGACGCGCTAAAGCGCGCCCCTTATGTCAAACGTTAGGCATAAAGCAAATAGTGGCTTAAAATTAAGACTATTACGTTTCTTAATTAGAGGTTAGTCATGGAACTTACTGCGGTATTAATTCCCGCCTCTGAAGGCGGATTTGTAGCCTTAAATCCAGAAACGGGAACCACCACTCAAGGTGAAACTGTCGAGGAAGCGCTTGTCAATCTTCGTGAAGCGACAGCGTTATTTTTAGAAGAGTTCCCCGTCCAAATCGTGGGGCGCTCGTTGCTGACTACATTCCAAATCCCTGCGCATGCCTAGCCTGCCCTTGGTTTCAGGGGCAGAGGCAGTTCGTGCACTGGAACATCTTGGTTTTGTTGTTGCCAGGCAACGCGGCAGCCATATCGTCATGCGCAATGGCTCCCAGGGTTGTGTAGTGCCAAACCACAAAGAAATCAAAATCGGCACTCTTGGCGGGCTACTCAAACAGGCGGGTGTATCCGTTGACGATTTCATCGCGGCACTTAATGCCTAACTCTGCATTCGAGGCGACCGCGCTAAGCGCGTCGCCTCAATTTGGACGTTAGGCATCAGGAGGAATGCCATGTCGAACCGTAAGGCTGATGATGACCTCGACAAAATCGCTGATGTCCTTCTCGATTTCTTTGACAACAAGCGTGTCATAGAAGCGCTCGATAAGGTTCACAAGTTCGGCGTGACAGGGTGGGAAAAATGGTGGCAAGTCGAACTTGCTCTGTTCCTATCCCATGCCGACGACAAGATCGCAGACTGGGATATGGAACACCCCTTCGATACCGATCAACGCACACGGCTGGCGCAAAACAGAATGGCTCTCGATATCGGCTTCAGATTGAAGCGCCAGAGCAAAGATCAGTGGTACTTCGTTGAACTGAAACAAGCAGATGACTACCGCCAATGCATAGACCGAATGTGTAAAGACGGCGAGAAGGTCTATTCCGCAAGAAAGAAGTCGTTCGACGGGCTCAGTATCAAGTACATCGCCTGCGCAGGCGTCTTCCTAGACGCGGACGAAGCTGAAGTGGAGGAGTATCTTGATCGAGCTTGCGGACAATACGATTTGGAGATTGATGGTTTTTACTACGAGAAGCTATGCGATGGGTACAAGCTCCTTATCTTCTGAGCCTGCACACTGATGCTAACCCTTCCATCGAGGGGATGCACAAAAGGCTGCGCCTTTTGTGCACTCCTCATGTCAAACGTTAGAGCGATGGATACCAACGAGTCCGATTTAGCCAGCCATTTTCAACAAATGAGTGACGAAGAACTGATGTCTCGTTGTGGCTCTCACAGTCTTACGGAACTTGCGATGACTATCGCTTATCGAGAACTAACTTCTCGTGGCCTCACGCTTCCAGATCCCACAGCGCCTGAATGCGAGGATGATGTCTACGAGGGCGACTATGAGACAGTCGCGCAATTTCTAAACCCGACCGATGCTCATATCGTTTGCGCCTGCTTACAGACGGCGGGGGTCCGAGCGTATGTCGCCGATGCCAACCTTGTTCAAACCAACGCTCTTTGGTCCATCGCATTAGGAGGCGCTCGCGTTCGCGTGCCGGCACTTCGCGTTGACGAAGCCAAAGACATCATCGCTGCATTTAACCGTGGTGACTTCGCGTTACCTCCCGACCATGAGTAGGGCTAGTTCTAACATGCGGCTCAACAAGGACCGCCCAAAAGCTACGCTTTTGGATACCCTCTCGTCTTCGGCTTCCAGCGTCCGGTTAGCTTTACGTTCGGCCACTCGTGTAGATCACCGGCTTTCCCGCGGTTCCACAACCAAGGAGAAATCGCATGCTTCAGCTCAAGCCACTTGACCAGAACGTTCCGATCTTTCAGCAACTCAATACTGATGTATCGCCGGTTGTCTTGGTGAACATCTTCCAAGTCGCGGAAAAGGACATCTCGGACCTTATGAAAGCGTGGGAGACCGACGCCAACTGGATGAAGCAGCAACCAGGCTACATCTCAACGCAACTGCATCAAGGTATCGCTGGAAGCACGGTCTTCATGAACTACGCGCTGTGGGAGTCCGTAGCTCACTTCCGCGCCGCGTTCAACCATCCAGAGTTCAAGCAGGCTCTTGGTCACTATCCGTCTAGTGCTGTGGCGTCCCCTCATCTCTTTACACGGCTGACCGTCCCCAATCTCTGTGTGGGCCCATGAAATAGCGGTCCTTCCATCGAGCCTTCGCCCCAAAGCGGGTGTGGCAGATCGACGACTTCCTTTTCATTTCGGTGGGGGAAATTCGACGAATTGACGATACGTGCCTAGTTCCGCATAATCAGCGCTTATCGATGCCATAAATTTTCTTTATTCAGGCTGGTCAGTTGCAACTCGTGTGTAATTTAGACAAGAATCGAGAAGTCCCGAAGGAGGGACCGATTTGAAGCCAACAGATATTTCTCTTCCCGACTACTTTCACAAAGTAGTTGATTCAGACACCGTTCAATTGTCTGAGCGAAGTAGAGCTTTGTCCGGGCTCGGGTGCGCTTGATAAGATCAACGCGTCGTTGCGATAGATTGATGCCATTTCCAAATCAGCCAGGATTTTGGAAATTTACTAAACTGCGGCGTCATTCGCTTGCCCGTATCGAGGTGAGCACGAAGTAGCGTTGCGTATCTGCTTGAGAAGATGCCTGAAGACCCGCGCCCCTATTGGCGCACAGGCCGATATTTATTGCGGTTCAGGGGCCTTTTCCAAACCTTTGATCTTTGTGCCTGGCCCTAGTTTGTGTTTTTTGAACCAACCGCTCGACATTTCCAGTGAGTATTTCGCCGGCGCTTTCGCCATATGAGCATCGAGCGTTTCGGGTTTCATTTCCTCGATATTGATGATCGTGCCTTTATCATCGATGAACGCGACGCTTAACGGAATCAACGTGTTTTTCATCCACATGCCGGTAATGTGCGGCTGCGGATAGACGAACAACATGCCCTCGTTGTTAGCCATTTTCTTGCGAAACATCAGTCCCTGAGCGCGATCCGACGGGATGCTTGCGACTTCTGCAACAATGGCGCGACTGCCGACGCTCAGATTGATCTTGGGAAGTTGCGGCGGCTCCACTTCGGCAAAAGCAATGGTCGAAAGTAGCGCGAGGGCAATAGCGAATAATTTATTCATAGTTAGTTTTTTCCAGTTGAGCCAAAGCCACCTGCGCCACGATCGCTCGCGGTGAATTCTTCGACCACATTAAGTTTGACCTGCAATACCGGCACAATGACCAATTGCGCGATGCGTTCCATTGGATTGAGAGTGAAGCTGGTTTGACCGCGATTCCAAAGAGACACAAACATTTGACCTTGATAGTCGGAATCGATCAGTCCTACTAAATTACCCAAAACGATGCCGTGCTTATGGCCGAGCCCGGAACGGGGCAGGGCCATTGCAGCGTAATTTGGATCACCGAGGTGGATGGCGAGTCCCGTTGGAATGAGATGCGTTGTGCCGGGCGCAATTTGCATGACTTCATCGATGCACGCGCGCAGATCCAATCCCGCCGCGCCGGCTGTTGCATAGGCGGGCAACTGATCGCGCATTCGCGGATCGAGAATTTTTACATCGAGAGTTCGCATCAGGTTTTTACTTTGCTGAATTTCTTATTCGAACGCGAACGCACCGCAGTTTGTCGCGTCATCAGTGTGGCGATATGCTGTACTAACTGACGCGCGAGGGCTTCTTTCGGTTGACGCCCTAACGGGTGAACGCCATCGTCATCAAATAGGATCAATTCATTTTCATCGCTGCCAATGGCGGATTGAACGAGATTCGCGGCGAGGAGCGGCAGCTTCTTGCGCTTGCGCTTTGCGGCCGCGTATTCGTGCAAGTTGTCGCTCTCAGCGGCGAAGCCGACGCAAAACGGCGCATTGGGCAATTGCGCGACCTGCGCGACAATATCGACGGTCGGCGCCAGCTCTATCGTCAATGCGGAGCCGGACTTCTTGATCTTGCTGCGACTGGGTTGTTTGATGGTGTAATCGGCGACGGCGGCGACGCTGATAAAAATATCTTTACCGGTTACGTTAGCCATTACCGCTTTATACATGTCCGCGGCGCTAGTCGCCGCAACGTACTTTGCGCCGACGGGCGCGGTCAGGTTGGTTGGCCCACTGACCAAGGTCACCGCCGCGCCGGCGTCTTGGCAGGCGCGCGCGATAGCGTATCCCATTTTCCCGGAGCTACGATTGGTAATGCCGCGCACCGGATCGATCGCTTCGAATGTCGGCCCGGCTGTGATCAAGACGTTCTGGTCGGCTAAAATTTTCGGTGCGAAGTAGGACATCACGCCCGCAAATATCTCGTGCGCTTCGAGCATTCGCCCCATCCCCACCTCGCCGCACGCCTGATCGCCGGCGGCGGGACCGAGCAGCGTCACGCCATCCTTCATCAGGATCGCGACATTGCGTTGAGTAGCAGGGTGATCCCACATTTGGCGATTCATCGCCGGCGCAATAAGTAATGGGCATTCGCGCGCAAGACAAAGCGTCGAAAGCAAATCGTCCGCTAATCCATGGGCGACCTTCGCCATAAAATCGGCGCTGGCCGGCGCGATTACAATCGCGTCACAATATCGAGACAAATCGATGTGCGCCATGTTATTGGCCACCCGTGGATCCCACAGATCGGTGTAGACCGTATTTCCCGAAAGGGCTTGCAACGTCACCGGCGTAATGAAACGGCACGCCGCTTCGGTCATCGCGACTTGAACTTCAATATTACTTTGCCGCAATAGGCGAACCAGTTCAGCGATCTTATAAGCCGCAATGCCGCCGGTTAGACCGAGCAACAATTTTTTTGGATGAATTTGATCCATAATGGATAGCATTCTAACGAAAAGAGCATGCTATGGCGATTCGCGATTGGCCCATCGACGAACGACCGCGCGAAAAACTGCTAAAGCGAGGCGCTGCAGCGCTATCGGACGCGGAGTTGCTTGCGATTCTGCTACGCACCGGCGTAGTCGGCATGAGCGCGGTCGATCTTGGCCGCGAGCTGATCCGGCGCTTTGGTAACTTAAATGGATTGTTCGCCGCCCGAGAATCCGAGTTATGCGATGCACCGGGAATGGGGCCGGCGAAGTATGTTCAGTTTCAGGCGATTCTTGAGATAGCGCGCCGTGTATTAGCCGAAGATTTGCAGCGTGGCGATGTCCTTTCTTCGCCACACGCCGTTAACGCCTATTTGCGACTGTATTTCCAGAAGCACGAGCGCGAAGCGTTTGTCGCGATTTTTGTCGATATGCAGCATCGCGTGATTTCGGTTGAAGAGCTATTTGCCGGCACGCTCAGCCAAACCAGCGTTCATCCGCGCGAGATCGTCAAGCGCGCGCTGCTGCTAAATGCGGCTGCCGTGTTATTTGCGCACAACCATCCTTCCGGCGTTGCCGAGCCGAGCGTGGCTGATCGTCGTTTGACACAGGTTCTGAAGGACGCCTTGAACATTTGCGATGTGCGCGTGCTTGATCATCTGATCGTCGGCGATGGCAAACCCTATTCTTTCGCCGAGCACGGTCTACTTTGACGGAAAAATAGTTTTCATGCGATAATTGCCGTTTGGTTTGGAGCAGCGCCATGGCACGAGTATGTATGATTACTGGGAAAAAGCCGATTGTCGGCCACCACGTTTCCCACGCAAATAACAAAACTAAACGTCGTTTTCTGCCGAATTTGCAGCGACGCAAGATTTGGGTCGAGAGTCAAAATCGTTTCGTTAGCCTGCGCCTGACAACTGCGGCGCTACGTACTATCGACAAGAATGGCATTGATGCCGTACTCGCGGATTTATCGGCCGCGGGCATCAAAGTTTAAGGAGAGACTAGCATGCGCGACAAAATTAAACTGGAATCCACTGCGGGAACCGGGCATTTCTATACGACCACCAAGAATAAAAAGACCATGCCGGAAAAAATGGAAGTGAAAAAATTCGATCCGAAAGCACGCAAGCACGTGATCTACAAAGAGACCAAGCTCAAGTAAATCAGATCAAGTTCGTCCAATAAAAAAGCCCGCATCAGCGGGCTTTTTTATTGGGCAGATCGTTTGACTAAGCGTAACAACGCAGGCGGCGTGAAAACTCCTGCAGCGGCGTGATGCCGCTGGCTTCCGCACGATGGCACCAGTCTTCAAGTTGCTTGACCAATTGCTCGCGCGTGGCGTTAGAACGGCCCCAAATAGCATCCAATTCCTGGCGCATTGAATAAACGGTTTTTAACACCTTGCTGGAACTCATGACGGTATTAAATTTCTCGCGATCCGGCCCGGTGAGCGCCTCGGGTTCCAGATGCAGCCAATGCTTAAGCGCACGGAAAACGCCGGAATCCGTAATTGTCGAAAGCGACGGGATACGCTGCTTTAAGTGGGCAAATTCTTCGCTGCAAGTCCGCTGCAAAGCGCGACGATAATTGTTGAGCACTTCGTAGCGATGGGTAATGATGGCCTCCAACGTTTCGCTATCGCAGGCGACCTTGGCTTCGGTCATGCGAACTTTTGGCGCGATCTTTTTAACTTTCGCCAAGCCAAAAAATTCCAGTATGCGAATGTAAACCCAGCCGATATCGAACTCGTACCATTTAGTCGAGAACTTAGCCGACGTTCCATAGGCATGATGATTGTTATGCAACTCTTCGCCGCCGATAAAAATGCCCCAAGGAATCAAGTTCCGGCTTGCATCTTCGACTGCGTAATTGCGATAGCCCCAGTAATGCGCCACGCCGTTAATAATGCCGGCGGCGAACAGCGGAATCCAGATCATCTGCACCGCCCAGATCGTCAAGCCCATGGTGCCAAACAGGATAAGATCGATGGCCATCATCAAGCTCACGCCAAGCGTGTGATTTTTGGAATAAAAGCGCTCCATAAAATCGTCCGGCGTGCCGCTGCCAAATCGATCGAACGTATCTTGATTTTTTGCTTCGACGCGATATAACTCAGCGCCTTCCCACATGACCTTATTAATACCTAAAATTTGCGGACTATGAGGATCTTCCTCGGTTTCGCAGCGGGCATGATGCTTACGATGAATAGCCGTCCAGGCTTTGGTGTTCTGGCCGGTAGTGAGCCACATCCAGAGCCGGAAAAAATGACACACCGCGGGATGCAGTTCTAACGCGCGATGGGCGGAATAACGATGCAAATAAACCGTGACACCGACAATGGTAATGTGGGTGAGGGCAAGGCATAAAACGATGTATCCCCACCACGGTAAAACGATAAGGCCGTTCAATAAGTTGTGCAAAATGGTCACTAAAACGCCTCCAAGGACATGAATGGAAGGAAATTGTACACGTCGCCCCAGGGGACGCAAGCGCTATTTGACGTAAATTTGTAAACTTTCATACACTTGAAGCGGTTACGTGAAGAAAAATAATAATCCATCAAAACAATGGCCTGGAAGCCGCGTCCTGATTGGTTCTCAGGGCATTTTCCGGGAAATTTCGCAGTCGTTTGGTTTTTCCCTTGAGGATTTGGATGGGATACTGGAGTCGCAAGTGCGTGTTCACCGGCTCGCGACTAGTACTATCCTTACCGCCGTCTCGTCGTTATCGGCTTGCGAGTGTTGTGTTTGTCCCCCATCGAATAGCTGAACACCGGCGCGCGGGTCGCTGGATTGAGCCTCGCAGGAATTGTCGACGACCACGACTCGTGTCATTCCCGCGTAGGCGGGAATCCATAGTGACTTCGCTACTTCAACCGCCGTATGGATTCCCGCCTTCGCGGGAATGACAGAGTGGCCGCAGGCTGCCATACGAACTAAAGCACCGTCGTCGGTCCACCGTCATGCGACGCGCATTTACGGCTAAGGACGCCTCCTTAGAAACCTCATTCATCACTCAAACGCAATCCCGTGTTGCCAATGCTGCTGCCAGTTGTCGCGATAAGCTTTAGCGAGCGTATTATCGTTGTGAATCAGCACCACATTTTCAGCATTCGATTTTTGTGCTGCTTGGGTGAAATTGAAACTGCCGGTAATGATTTTCGGATTCGCTCCGTCGGCGTCGATCAAGATGATTTTGTTATGCGCGGCGCTGTGGCTGCCGTCGAGTTTGATTGGGACACCGGCTTGCTTTAGATCGCGCAAAATGAAAGCCGCACCTTTTTCGAATTGTTCGCGGTCAGCCAAAATATTAACGTCGACGTGTCGCTTATGGGCGTCCAGCAAAGCATGTCCGATCGCTTTGTTGGTGAAGTTATACGATTGCACGCGGATATTTTGTTTTGCATCGCGGATCGCTTGAACGATGACCGCTGCGATGTTATCTCCGGGCGTGAACAGGACTTGAACTTTTGCCGTATTCACGGTGGTGTCCGCGCTGACGTGTCCGGTGATCATGAAGATCGCCGCGAGAAATAATGCGATCCTCAAGCGTGTCTTTCCAGCACGGCAGCGAAGAATCCATCGGTGTGATGGCGATGCGGAAAAAGCTGAAACATCTCGCCGCAATCGATTTCGATCTGCTGCGCGCGCAGAATTTCTTCGGCGTTGAGCAAACGAAAATCGCTGTTGTTCGCGAGGAACGCTTCGACGATGGCCTGATTTTCATCGTACAAAATGCTGCACGTGGCATAAACCAAACGCCCGCCGGGCTTGAGCATTTTTGCGGCGCTGGCGAGAATGTTGGTTTGCTTCACTGCAAGCTCAGCGACATCTTCGGCTTTTTGGCGCCACTTCAAATCCGGATTTCGGCGCAGCGTACCGAGTCCACTACATGGCGAATCGACCAACACGCGATCGACTTTTCCGGCGAGGCGTTTAATGCGGGCGTCGTTTTCGTGTTCGATTCGAACCGGGTGCACGTTAGAAAGCCCTGAACGCTTGAGCCGCGGCTTTAAATTCGTCAAGCGTTTCTCCGAAACGTCGAAAGCATAGAGCCGCCCGGTCGAATGCATCAACGCGCCGAGCAGCAGTGTTTTGCCGCCGGCGCCGGCACAAAAATCTACTACCATCTCGCCGCGCTTTGGCGCGAGCAAATACCCCAACAATTGGCTGCCTTCGTCCTGCACTTCGACGTGGCCCTCGACCAACAATCGATGTTGTTGCAGCGCGGGCTTGCCGACCACGCGAATACCCACCGGGGAAAACGGTGTTGCACTCGCCTCCACTTCGATTTCGGTTAATTCCGCCAAGACCGTGGCGCGATCCGAATGCATCGTGTTCACGCGCAAATCCAACGGACCGGGTTGATCGAGTCCGTGTGCGAGATCGATGAGTTCCTGGCGCGAATGGCGTTTCAAATAGAGTTGAATCAACCATTCGGGAAAATTGGTTTCTGCCGGCAGCGATATATGGCCCGGCTCTGCCGCAACGATCGCGCGTAACATCTCGCGTTCATGGGCCTTAGTGAAGCCGCTTAGTGTGCGCACTTCCCAGCCTTGCACTTTCACCAACGTTGCCAGAAGCAATAGGCGCGGCTGATCGCTCTGCGTCAAATGCATCAACCAAGTTCGCTTGCGCAACAACGCATAAATCGTTTCGGCGATCAAACCGCGATCGCGCATGCCGAGATTCTTGTTAGCGCGAAAAAAATGCTTCAACACCGCGTCGGCCGGATGGACAAAACGCAGGACTTGTTTCGTTGCTTCAAGCAACGTGTCGAACTGTAGGGGGGAGATCAAATTGAGGTTACTTTTAAATTACCGGTGGTTGCCTAAATAAACGGCATTCCCTCACCCCAACCCTCCCGCGCACGGGAGGGGGAGTTAAGTCCCCTCTCCCCTCGGGGGAGGGCTAGGGTGAGGGCGGACAATTGTTAGAAAAATGACGCTAAAAATTGTGCACTGATCAATTGGCGCTAACGACTTTAAGCGACATTAGCGATTGCTCGACGACACTGCCTTTCTTATCGGTGACGCGGATTTTAACAGGTAGGTAGTGATGTTCCAATGCGAGCCACACTTCCACGCCATCTTCGTCAGCTTTGCGCTGCTTCGAAATTTTTAGCGTATTAAATTCCCCACCTTCCAAATTGAGCACTTCATTGCCGGCTCGCTCGAAGAAATAGCGTTCGAGCTTGCGCCCATTCGTCACGATCATCGTGAGATCGTCACCCAACGGCGGGACAAACGCCAACTGAAAAAGTAGGCTTAACATATCTTGTGTACCCGGCGCCGCGGCTTCGGTGCGCTCGCCACTCTTGCCGGTAAAGCGAACTGAATTGTCCGACCAATTAAACACCGCGATATCTTTTTTGCCGCGTCGCTCCATGCTGAAGGTCACTGGGCGCAGGCCGGTGGTGGCGACGTCGCCTTCGCTCGCTTGGATAAACTTACCGGCAACGGCGAACAGTCCAGTACCTTGCGCCACACTATCCAAGCGGTAATGGCCGTCGGCGAATTTCCAACTCAGCGTGAGTTCACCGGACACGATGCCCATGCGCAATTTGTATTGCGCTTCGCCACTCGCCGGGATGGGTAACGCTTTGGGGTCGACACTTGCCGTTGCAGGCGGCGCGGGTGACGGCGTATCGATTTCGACTTTGTCCGGAATTTTCGCGATCGGCGCGGGCTCGAGTTCGCGCAGTGTCTCCCGCGGCGGCGAAGTAATGGTAACCGGCGAAGGCAGGGGCGGACTCGCAACGGCGGGCGGCGACTCTACGCGCGGCGGCCCGTCTTGCGCGACGGGTTCAAGTGGATGCGGCGCGGTGGCGATGGCGGGCATCGGCGTTGGTTGAGTCGCGGGCTCTTCGATCACTTTTTGTTCCGCCACGACGACATCCTCGGCCGGCATCGTAGGATTTTCAATCGGTGTCGGTGCACGAACTTTAGCGCCGGAACGTTGCTGCAAATTTGCGATGGATGGTGTGGTTGCCGGCGCAGCACTCGGCACTTCGGCGATTGTTTCAATTTGTCCGGGTGCCGGGCTGGGGGCCAATATTGGCGCGGCTTCTGGCAATGGACTCTGGGCGACGGGCTCTGGGATTGCCTCTACAGGCGGTACTTGTTTTGGTTTCGCTTTGGTGATTTTCTTTGGCGCAACGGCGGCCTTTTCCGTCGCGATCTCCGGCTGCGGTTCAAGAATCGGCGCCGGACTGGCGCTCGGCGTAGAAACCATGACTACCTTAAGCGCGACTGGCGGTAACACATCAAGCGCCTTGCTTTTCAGGTTAACACCGTACAAAAACAACGCGTGCACCGCGACGGACAGCGCAACCATCCACCAAAACGCGCGAGACGGTCGGAATGCCGGTAACGCGAGCTCTGCCACGGGTGCTACTGTACCGTTTCGTCGACCACGATATGGGTCAACACTTGCTCCAGCCGATGTTCGTCGTTGGCGGCCATCACTTTGATCGGCACAAAATGCTGATCTTTGCCAAGCCACAGTTCAAAGCTTGCGTCGTCTTCGTCCCCTTTTATTTTAGCGACGTGCAAGGTGTCGTATTTGCCCGATGGCGTATTGATCATTTGATCCTTCAACACGCGGTAGGGATATGCTTCAACCTTCTTGCCGTCGGTGAGCGTGACGGAACCGTCGGCGTGGGGCGGCGCGAACATGAACTGATATTTCAGCGACAGGCTGTCGAAGGTCTGCGCTTTGAGATCGTGGCGCTTGGTTTCGCCGTTGCGGGTAAGCAGCAATTCGCCGCCCAGCCAATCGAAGTCCGCCGAAATATTTTTCTCCGGTTTGTTACTCAACGATTGCGTAAAGTGATCCGGCTTCAAGCCTTCTGCTGTCACGGTGCCGCTCGCGGTCTGCGTCAGCGTCGGTAGCAGCCAACTCAAGATCGGCTTCGCCACACTCTCGATGTAATATTTGCCATCACGGATGACGAATTTCTCCGTCACCTCGCCGAGCTTAGCCGTGCCCTTGAGCAGCGCATACGTGGTCTTAATTTCCCGCACCTGTGCCTGCGCAAAGCCGGTGCACGCGATCAAGAAAACAACCAGCAATCGTTTCATTAAACTTCCTTCGGGCTAACCAAGTTGCCGCTTGCGTCTGCGGTCCCGCTGAACTTAACGCACTGATCGGCACCGAGGCTGACTTTCCCTTCGATTAGCCAGCGCAGCGCTTGCGGGTAGATGACGTGTTCCTGTTGCAACACCCGGGCAGCGAGGCTTGCCGCGTCGTCATTCGGCAACAGCGGCACAGCCGCTTGAATGATGATCGGCCCGTGATCTAACTCCGCCGTGACAAAATGCACCGTACAGCCGTGCAGTTTGACACCCGCTTCCAGCGCGCGTTCATGGGTGTGAAGTCCCGCGAAGGCCGGCAGCAACGACGGATGAATATTGATCAAGCGGTCACGAAAATGATTGACGAAGCCTAGCGTCAACACGCGCATAAACCCAGCGAGGATAACGAAGTCCGGCAGGTGCTCGTCGATCTTCATCGCCAGTTCGGCATCGAACGTTTCGCGGTTCGGGAACGTTTTATGATCGACGACCGCCGTCGCGATACCGCGCTGCGCGGCGTAATCCAAGCCCTTCGCCTCGGGGCGGTTACTGATCACGGCGGAGATGTTGAGTGGAAGTTGAGCTTCGACGATGGCTTGCATGTTGCTGCCACGGCCGGAGATCAGAATAACAACAGATTTCATTCAGCAAAACTTATGAATGATTAATGTTGGATTATGTCATATTCGTCGGTGTTCGCTTTTGCTTCGTGCGTCACACTGCCGGTAGGCCTATGGGTAGTGGCGCGAGTGGATGACTCCTTCCCCTTCAAGGGGAAGGTTGGGATGGGGATGGGTTTGACGCATGCCAACACCCATCCCCACCTCAATCCTCCCCTTGAAGGGGAGGAGGTTCGCCAAATCCGAAGCGGTACACGAAAGCGATTGAAAGCTTGTGCCACACCTGTTAGATTTTAGTATCGAAAAATGAGGAGAGTTGCCGTGTTTCGTCACCTGGGTTGGTTTTTGGCTGTAATCGTTTTCGCAAGCCCGCTGCAAGCGGCCGATTCTCTGACGACGCAAGATATCGATCGCCTCGCAAAAGAAATCGAAGCGAAGGTCATTGAGTGGCGGCGCGATATTCATCAGCATCCCGAACTGGGCAATCGCGAAGTGCGCACCGGCAAGCTCGTCGCCGAGCATTTGCAGAAATTGGGCCTCGAAGTCAAATCAGGTGTGGCGAAAACCGGTGTCGTTGCCGTGCTCAAAGGTGGCAAGCCTGGCCCCGTCGTCGCGCTGCGCGCTGATATGGATGCGTTGCCCGTGGTCGAAGCGGTCGATTTGCCCTTTGCCTCGAAGGTGAAAGGCGAATACGAAGGCAAAGAAGTTGGCGTGATGCATGCCTGCGGCCACGATACCCACGTCGCGATTTTGATGGGCGTGGCGGAAATGTTTGCCAAAGTGAAAGACCAATTGCCCGGCACGATCAAGTTTATTTTTCAACCGGCGGAAGAAGGCCCGCCGCGCGGCGAAGAGGGCGGCGCCGCGTTGATGATCAAAGAAGGCGCGTTAGAAAATCCAAAACCCAACGCGATTTTCGGCTTGCACGTGGCGGCGATGATGAACACCGGCACCATCGGCTACCGCGCTGGGCCGATGATGGCTGCGGCCGACATCCTGCGCATCAAAGTCAAAGGCCGCCAGACCCACGGCTCGCAACCTTGGAGCGGTGTCGATCCGATTGTGACTGCGGCGCAAATTGTGCTGGGTTTACAAACCATTGTCAGCCGTCAAGTAAATATTACTAAAGAAGCCGCAGTCATCACCATCGGTAGTATTCACGGCGGCAATCGTTTCAATATCATTCCCGACGAAGTGGAAATGGTCGGCACGATTCGCACTTTCGACGAAGCCATGCGCGACGATATTCACAAGCGCATCAAAAATACCTCGGAGATGATCGCGGCGAGCCAAGGCGCAACCGTAGATGTTGAAATCGAAAAGCCCTATGCTGTGTCCATCAATGACGAGGAACTTACAGCGCTGATGGTGCCGACTATCAAGCGCGTTGCCGGTGACGCGAATGTGAAGGTCATACCGAAAACGACCGGCGCGGAAGACTTCGCGTTTTACCAACAAAAAATTCCCGGCTTATTTTATTTTGTCGGCATCACGCCGCCGGGATCGGATATGTCAAAAATTGGCGCCAATCACTCGCCGAAATTTTTCGTCGATGAATCGGGATTGTTGCTCGGCATTCGTTCCCTTGCCGCGCTCGCGCTCGACTATTTGCGGATGGGAAAATGATTCTCTCGTATACGCGCGCGGCTAAATGGTTTTCGCAATGGCCTGAAAGCCAGCACCAGGGCGGTTCCCAGGCCATTGGACTTGTCATTTAGCGTGCGTACGTAATGACGATTTCACTAAAAGACGTGCAGTTTGCGGCGATGGCGATCCGCGACAATTTGGTGGACACGCCGTGTCTGCATTCGCGCACGCTGTCGCAAATTAGCGGCGCGGAAGTGTTTCTGAAATTTGAGAATCACCAGTTCACAGCGTCGTTCAAAGAACGCGGCGCGCTGAATAAATTGTTGTCGCTTTCCGCCGAAGAAAAAGCACGCGGCGTCATTGCGGCTTCCGCAGGCAATCACGCCCAAGGGCTCGCCTATCACGCCAAACGCCTCGGCGTGCCAGCGACGATTGTGATGCCGCGCTTTACGCCGAACGTAAAAGTAGAACACACGCGCGGTCATGGCGCCGAGGTGATTCTGCATGGTGAGAATTTCGATGCGGCGAAATCCTTTGCCTTGAATTTAGCGCGTGAGCGCAGTTTGGTTTGGGTGCATCCTTACGACGACGAAAAGGTCATCGCCGGTCAAGGTACCATTGCACTGGAAATGCTCCGCGCGGTGCCCGATCTCGATGTGCTTATCGTGCCGATTGGCGGCGGCGGAATGATTTCCGGCATAGCGGTCGCGGCGAAAGCGGTCAAACCTGAAATCGAAATCGTCGGCGTAGAGACCGAACGTTTTCCGTCTATGTATTGTGCGATCAAAGGCGAAAAACCGAAGTTCGGGACAAGCACCATCGCGGAAGGTATCGCGGTCAAAGAGCCGGGCCATATCACGCAAGAAATCGTGCAAAAATTGGTGAGTGAAATTTTCCTAGTTGACGAAGGCGATATCGAAGAGGCCATCGTGTTGCTCTTGGAAATCGAGAAAACCGTAGTCGAAGGCGCCGGTGCGGCGGGCCTTGCGGCGTTGCTAAAAAATCGCCATCATTTTCATGGCAAACGCGTCGGCTTAGTGTTGTGCGGCGGGAACATCGATCCGTTAATGCTGTCCGACATCATCGAGCGCGGCATGGTTCGGTCCGGGCGCTTGGCGCAGATTAAAGTGGAGTTGCGTGATCTGCCCGGTTCGTTGGCGCAAGTGACGGCATGTTTGGCCGAGGTCAATGCCAATATCGAAGAGGTGCATCATCAGCGTGCCTTCAGCCATTTGCCGATTCAGAGTGCTGAGGTGGATGTGGTGTTGCAGACGCGAGGACATGAGCACATTCAGCAGATTCTTGCGGCGCTCGAAGCAAAAGGATTTAAGGCACAACTTATCCAGTAGAGATTAAGTGAAAAAAACAGACCCGTCATTCCCGCGAAGGCGGGAATCCAGTGTCGTTCGAAAAGACACTGGATCCCCGCCTTCGCGGGGACGACGAACAAAAGAAGTTTCTAGAATTAATTGTGCTGGAAAGTTTTTAAAACCAAGACAATTTCGCTCAGGAGAAATGAATGAACGACATCAACGCACTCACCCGCCGTAAGTTTCTTAAACTCGCCGGTGGCACCGCCCTCGCAGCAACCAGCCTAAAACTGGCCGCTGCCGACGATGACAAAGACGACAAAACCGCCGATAAGGACGAAGATAATAAAAATATCGTCATGACGGACGACGGTACCGACTTGCATTTCATTTCCAAAGGCAAAGGCAAGCCGCTGATCATGATTCCCGGTTGGTCGCAGACGGCGGAGATGTACAAACACCAGATCGATGCGCTGTCCCAGAAGTATCGCTGCATCGCTCTAGACATGCGCGGTCACGGCGATTCGGAAAAGGTGCCACACGGTTATCGCATGCAGCGTCTCGCTGCGGATTTGCGTGCGTTCATTTATTACGAAGATCTCAACGACGTTACCTTGATGGGGCATTCCATGGGTTGCTCGGTGATTTGGTCCTATTGGGATATGTATTCCGGCGATCGCGTGGCCAAAGTGATTCTGGTCGATCAAGCGCCGACGGTGACGAGCCAGACCGGTTGGACCGATGACCAAAAAGCCGAAGCCGGCGCGATTTTCGATCCGCCCACGCTATACGGCATCGCTGCCGGATTGAGCGGGGCCGACGGCGTGAAAACCACGGAAGGATTTTTCGCGCCGGAAGGACTATTTTTTACTAAAGACTTCCCGCAAGATCAACGCAAATGGGCGCTCGAACAAAACCTAAAATTCCCACGCAAACATGCGGCGGAATTGTTGGTGAATCACTGCACTCAAGATTGGCGCGATGTCATTCCGCGCATCGACAAGCCCACATTGGTCGTCACCGGCAAAGCAAGTTTCTTCCCGCTGAAATCGCAAGAGTGGATCGCGAAACAAATCAAGGGCGCGAAGCTGGAAGTGTTTGGCGCGGAAGAGGGTGGCAGTCACTTTATGTTCTTGGAGAACCCGGAAAAATTCAACAAAGTAGTTGCTGATTTCCTTGGATAATTCCCCGCAAGGTGCGCCAAGAGCCAAGCGTGGCGCGGCTCCTGGCGCGGTATGCGACAATAAAATATTCAAAAATTTTAACGAGATCGATTCATGAACGTTCAACTTCGCCGCCACACACTCGGCGATCTATTACATCGCAGCGCCGCGCGTCATCCGACTAAACTTGCTATCACCTGCGGCAAGACGCAATGGACTTACGCGCAATTCGATCAACTCTGCGATCGCCTCGCGGCCGGCCTGACGCAGCGCGGGATCGGTAAAGGCGATGCGGTTGCGGTGCTCGCGCGCAATTCCCATGGCTTCGCGGCGCTGCGATTTGCGCTCGCGCGATTAGGCGCGGTGCTGGTGCCGATCAACTTTATGTTAAAAGCCGAAGAGGTCGCGTACATCTTGCGCCACGCCGGCGCGCGCTCGTTGGCGACCGATTCTGGCTTGAGCGATCTCGCGAAAGCCGCAGCAAAACTTGACACGAAAATAGAACAATTCATCTGGCTGCCGTCGGAAGACCCCGCGCAGCCTACGGCCGGAATGGTGAACTTCGACGAATTGGCCGCATGTTCTGTGCCGATTTTACAAGTCGAGCTAAGCGGCAGCGATCTCGCGCAAATCGTTTACACCAGCGGCACCGAGTCCTTACCGAAGGGTGCGATGCTGACGCACGATACAGTGATGTGGCAATACGTGAGCTGTGTGGTCGACGCGAGTATCGCCGCAGAAGATCTCGCGCTGCATGCGTTGCCGCTTTATCACTGCGCGCAACTCGATGTATTTTTCGGCCCGGCGATTTACGTCGGATCAAGCAACGTCATCACCGCAAAACCAACGCCGGAAAATCTGCTGCCGTTGATCGAGCGCCATCGCATCACGTCGTTCTTTGCGCCGCCGACGGTGTGGATTGCGCTGCTGCGGTCGCCGCTTTTCGACACGACCGATTTATCGAGCTTGCGCAAAGGTTATTACGGCGCGTCGATCATGCCGGTGGCGGTGATGCGCGAAATGGCGGAACGTTTGCCCAATGTTCGGCTATGGAATTTGTACGGCCAAACCGAAATCGCACCGCTCGCGACCATGCTTGGGCCGGACGATCAATTGCGTAAACCAGGATCGTGCGGACGCGCCGTGCTAAACGTCGAAACGCGCGTCGTCGACGACGCAATGCAAGACGTGAAGCCCGGCGAAATCGGGGAGATCGTCCATCGCAGTCCACAACTATTAACTGGCTATTTTCACGACGATGAACGCACCGCAGCGGCGCTCGAAGGCGGTTGGTTTCACTCCGGCGACCTCGCGACCATGGATGACGAAGGCTATATTTACGTCGTCGACCGCAAGAAAGACATGATCAAAACCGGCGGCGAAAATGTCGCGAGTCGCGAAGTGGAAGAATCGATTTATCGTTTGCCGCAGGTGAGTGAAGTGGCGGTGGTTGGTTTGCCGCATCCGCGCTGGGTTGAGGCAGTGGTCGCGATCATTGTTGTAAAGCCCAGCAATGTGCTCAGCGAAGCCGATGTGTTAGCGCATTGCAATGCCAATCTTGCGTCGTTCAAAGCGCCGAAGCGGGTTTTGTTTGTCGATGCGCTGCCGAAGAATCCTAGCGGAAAGTTGATGAAGCGGGAGTTACGAAATTTGAATGCGAGTTTGTTTGACGCAACGTGATTTTATTTTGTAAAACATTCCACTTTGATCCTGGACGAGGTTGCAAAAGGAAAAATCTCAGCGGCGCCAAGCTACGAGGCAGTCAGAATGCAGCTCTTGGCCGGGGGTATTTTTAACCACCCAAGGGCGAGAGATTTTAAATTGCCCACAAATTTTCGGTAAGGCTACGTTGGAGTTAATTCGCAAATCATGGAACGAAAAAAAGTAAACTCAACCCATGTGCGATCGATCGGTTACGACGCCAAAGATCAAGTCTTAGAGATTGAGTTTTTCAGCGGATCGGTGATGCAATATTCCCGCGTATCGTCAGAAATCCACCGGCGCCTGATGGCGTCGACTTCGATGAAAAGTTTCATCGAAGACAATATTCAAGATGGTTTTTCGGAAAAGCGTGTGCGATGAATTATTGTTTTCCCAACACGTCAATTTTTTGTCGTTCCCGCGAAGGCGGGAATCCATAGAGCCGATCCAACGACGAAAACGCTGCGCGTTGCGTAAAGACTGTTTGAAAAATATCAAAGGCCAAATGGATCCCCGCCTGCGCGGGGATGACAGAGTGGTTGAGGTGCGCGGTCCGCAAAAAAATAGGTTTGATCGGCGTCTATTCGCTGGGTGGTTTCGGCCGGCTATTCGATCCGCCGAATCCAAACTGCCGTATCGTGAAACGCCGCGCCGCCCTTAGGCCAACCGGGATCGGCGCTGGTGATGGCGTTGATGCCGATGCCGTTTTCGAAATACTTATTCGGCCAGATGCCTTCGACGATCACGACCCCGCGCTGTTGGCCGTCTTGCGGTTTCACATGGACAATCACCATGCCGCGCTCGTTGCCGATCTCAACGCGGTCGTCTTTCGTGACCCGAAGCGCCACACAATCATCGGGATGAATTAAAGCCGCGGGACGTTGCTCACGCTTCACCGACGAGGGCGTTTCGGTGAACGATGAATTGAGAAAAGTCCGCGCTGGGGCGGCGACGAGGCGGAATGGTTTTTCCGCGGTCGCGTTGTCGATCACGTTCATATGATCCGGCAACGACGGCATTTCTTGCCAGCGCCCACCGAAGGGCTGCCAGTCGGGGCGGAAGTGAAATTTGCGATCGGGCGTATCGAAACCATCGAGAAAATGCATTTTCTCAAACGGAAAAGTGAAGTCTTGACCGCCGCGATCATGGTTCGTTTTCGCATCCCACATGCCCGAGCGATGCAAGGTTTCGTCCATGATTTCCCACACGCTCATGTCAAAGCCTGCATGCTTTGCGCCGAGACGTTTAGCTAGTTCACAGATCACGAAATGATTCTCGCGTGTTTCACCAGGCGCTTCGATAATTTTCTTCGCTACTTGGAAAGTTGTATGGCCGCTCGCTGTATAAAAATCATCGTGCTCTAGGAACATTGTCGCCGGCAACACGATGTCGGCAAACTCAGCCGTCTCGGTCATAAATTGCTCGTGTACACAGGTGAACAAATCTTCGCGCGCGAGGCCGGCGTGGACTTTGTGTAACTCTGGGCAGACCATGGCTGGGTTGGTATTTTGCACCAGCAACGCTGTCACCGGCGGTCCTCCGTTCAGCGCATCGGCTTCGCCGACGAGGATCGGTCCGAGGCGTGACTGATCAAGTTCGCGCACACTCATGTCAATCGTGTCGAGGCCTTCGATCAGCGTGCGATCGAGCGGGTAGATCGCGGTATGGCCGTATACTGCGCCGCCGCCTGGGTGTTGCCATGCGCCGGTGACGGCGGGTAGGCATGTAACCGCGTGCATGTTTGCCGCGCCATTGCGCGAGCGCGAGAAGCCGTGGTGACAACGAATGAAGCTGCGCTTGCTGCGGCCGTAAAGCCGTGCGAATTCGACGATGGTTTCGACGGGTAAGCCGGTAATGGCAGCGCCCCATTCGGGCGTTTTGGTTTTTAAATGTTCGGCGAGATCGTCCGGGCAATCGGTATAGCGCCGCAAATAATCCCAATCCGCAAATCCTTCGGCGAACAACACGTGCATCATGGCGCAGGCCAGCGCGCCGTCTGTGCCCGGTTTCACAGGAATATGCAAATCCGCCTTCGTTGCCGTCGCTGTGCGATAAGGATCGACGACAACGAGTTTCGCGCCGCGTTTTTTCGCGATCATGGCGTGGTGCATGACATTCACTTGCGTGTGCACCGGATTGCCGCCCCAAATGATAATCACATCGGCGTGCTCGGCGGCCTCGCGTAAATCCACACCGCGCTTCGCGCCCACGCCGGCGATCCAGCCGGAGTCTGACAACGCAACGCAAATGGTAGAAAACCAGCGCGAATATTTCATCACGTGGCGTAGGCGATTAATGCCGTCGCGCTGCACTAGGCCCATGGTGCCCGCATAAAAGTAGGGCCACACGGTTTCGTTGCCGTAGCGTTGCGCTTTTTCGATAAACGCTTCGGCAGTACGATCGAGCGCCTCTTCCCAAGAAATTTGCTTCCACTGCTTAGAGCCCTTGGGCCCGTTGCGCATGAGCGGATGCAACAGGCGATCGGGATGATGCACGCGTTCGGCATAGCGCGCGACCTTTTCGCAAATCACGCCGTCGGTATAGGTGTTGCGCCGCGCGCCGCGCACACGTCCAATGGTACGCGCGTCGAGGATTTCAACGTCAAGCGCACAGGTGCTGGTGCAGTCATGTGGACAAACGGACGGGGCGATACGAAGTGGCGCGTTCATGTGCGATCTAGCCAGCGAATATTGGAACGATCACAGTAGCACAAGTTGACGTAATATGTCCGCGAACGCGGCGCGCGCGAGAACCGATATACTGCCGCAAGTAGTCGAATGTCAAACTTATAAATCCTCCGCGAATCGAGTCGCTTCATGTTTGCCAAATTGTGTTGTGTTGCCGCCCTAGCGTTCGCGATGGCTACGTTCGCCCAATCCGATCTCGAAAGTAATTTCCTCGTCAAGCGAACCGACAGCGAAGCCTACGCGCAACCGCTCCCGGCGCTGACCTACAAGCAGCAGTCCATCTTCATGCAAGGGCGCGGCCACTTCAATCGGCGCTGGGTGATATTTGGCGTGGCCGCTGGCGATTGGGGATTAGGCCCAACGTTCATCGCGGATCGCTGTAGCGCTTGCCATATCGGCGGCGGGCGCGGCGGGCCACCTTCACAACGAAACGAGCAACTGACTTCCATGCTGGTTCGTATCAGCTTGCCTGGCACTGACGAGCGCGGCGCACCGAAGCCCGTCCCGAACTATGGCGACCAATTGCAAAATCGCGCCTTGCAGGGACAAAGTTTCGAGTTGAGTTACTCGGAAAAGCCGGTTCCTGAAGAAGCCAATATTTACTTGGATTGGATCGCATCGAAAGTCGAACTGGCCGATGGCTCGATCGTCGAATTGCGCAAACCGAAAATTCGCATTGAGAATCTCAACTTTGGCCCGCTTCCGGAGAATGTGCAAACGTCGTTACGAATTACTCAGCCTATCTTCGGCATGGGTTTGCTCGAGGCCGTTCCCGAGCAGACCTTACGCGACATAGCCGCGCGCCAGCAAGCTCAAGGATTTAACGGACGCGTGAATACGGTCTGGGATGACATCGCCAAACGTCCGGCGGTTGGCCGATTCGGCTGGAAGGCCAACCAACCAAACGTTCGCCAACAAATCGCCACCGCGTCCCTCGGTGACATGGGCGTGACATCGAGCCTTTACACCGAGCAAAATTGTCCGCCGCCGCAAGAAATTTGCGCCAACGAAGTTCCCGGCAATCGGCCGGAACTGATCGACCCCGATTGGAAGGATTTGGAATTTTGGACGCTAGGCCTTGCCGTACCCGCGCCGCGCGATCAAGCCTCACCCCAATTTCAGCGCGGCGCGAAACTTTTTAAAGATGCTCAGTGCGACATTTGCCACGTACCGGCGTTGCTCACTGCCGACAAATTTGAGCGACTGCCTCAGCTCGCGCAACAAACCTTTAGCGCTTACACTGACCTCTTACTGCACGATATGGGCGACGACCTCGCCGATGGGCGTCCGGACTTCGCCGCCGGTCCACGCGATTGGCGCACGCCGCCATTGTGGGGCTTAGGCTTATCACAAGTAGTTTCCGGTAGTTCGGCCATGTTGCACGACGGACGCGCCCGTAGCGTAACCGAAGCGATTCTGTGGCATGGCGGTGAGGCAGGAGTTTCGCGCGATGCGTTTACGCGTATGTCGAAAGATGAGCGCGCTGCGTTGGTCGCGTTTTTGATGGCGATTTGAGGCGGCGCGAAAATAATTATGACTTTTAGCGGCGTCCAGCATGGCCAGGAGGCAATATTGACGCGGCTCTCCAAGAGGTGCGGTCGATCCAAGCGAATATTATTTTCGTATCGCGCCACTTTTTCAAACTTATTAAATTTTAAAAGGGGACACCATGGATTTTGAATATTCGGCAAAAGTAAAAGAACTAGAAAAGCAGGTGCGTGGATTTATGGACGCCCACGTTTATCCCAACGAACTCACCATCCAAGCCGAGATCAGTAAAGATCGCTGGCAACAACCGCCGACTATGGAAGCTCTTAAGCTGAAAGCCAAAGCCGCCGACTTGTGGAATTTGTTTCTACCGGAAAGTAAGTTCGGCGCAGGCTTGACGAATTTGGAATACGCGCCGCTATGCGAAATCATGGGCCGTTCGCCATTTGCGCCGGAAGTATTCAATTGTTCCGCGCCTGATACCGGCAATATGGAAGTGATCTCTCGCTACGGTACGCCGGAGCAGCAAAAGCAGTGGCTCGAACCCTTGCTCGACGGAAAAATCCGTTCCGCTTTCGCTATGACCGAGCCGGCTGTTGCGTCGAGCGATGCCACTAACATTGAAGCGCGCATTGAGCGCGACGGCAACGACTACGTTATCAACGGCCGCAAATGGTGGACCTCCGGCGCGCCGCATCCTCATTGCAAAATTCTGATTTTGATGGGCAAAAGTGATCCAACTAATTCAAATCGCCATCAACAACAATCCATGATCCTGGTCCCGATGGAAACCAAGGGCGTCAAAATCGAGCGCATTCTGCCGGTATTCGGATTCGATGATGCGCCCCACGGTCACGCGCAAGTGCTATTCGAGAATGTGCGCGTGCCGGCCAGCAACATGCTGCTCGGCGAAGGCCGTGGTTTCGAAATCGCCCAAGGCCGACTCGGGCCGGGCCGCATCCATCACTGCATGCGCCTGATCGGCCTGGCCGAAAGCGCGTTGGAAAAGATGTGTAAACGCACCAAATCACGTGTCGCCTTCGGCAAGGCCGTATCCGAGCAAACCGTCACACAAGAACGCATCGCCGAAGCGCGCATTATGATCGATCAAGTTAGGCTGTTGACGCTCAAAACCGCGTGGCTGATGGATACAGTCGGCAACAAGGCCGCGAAAAAAGATATTGCGATGATCAAAGTCGCGGCGCCGATTATGGCTTGCCAAGTGGTCGATTGGGCGATCCAAGCGCACGGCGGCGCCGGCGTTACCGATGACTTTGGCTTGGCGTTTGCCTACGCGACTGCGCGATTGCTACGCATCGCCGATGGTCCCGACGAAGTCCATCGTAATCAAATCGCTAAATTTGAATTGGCGGAGCACTTCTAACGATGGCGAAATTTTCAGGGGTGCGTGTAAATTAGAAAACGCCCCCAGGAGAAATTCGTGAGGGCGTTGCGAATTAAGTAAGACGAGGCGCCTACTTCTTCTTCATGCTCATTTGCTTGAAATTCTCTTCCGCTTTCATCAGCATTTTCGCTTGATCGTCCATGAACATTTGCTTAGGCTTATCGCCGCTGAAGCAATACATTTTTTCGCCGACCATCATGTTGATGGAGCAATCGGTAGGCACTTCTTTGCCCATCGCTAATCCGGTTGCACACATGTCGCCGAATTCGCTTTTGCCGGCGAAGCTGAGGGTTGCGAGAGTAAGTAGACAGGCTCCGAGAATTGTTTTGCTAAGTTTCATGTTGTGATTCCTTTTGTGAAATTGAAATTAATTTGCAATCAATCCATTGGTACCGGGTGGGAGGCCACCGACGTTGCCAATCGGCGAGAGACTACCGTTCGCTTCGACGCGATAACCATTCACTGTACCGATGCCACCGTTCAATACGTACAGGAACTGACTGCTCTTTGATAACGCTGCGTCGATCGGTCCGGAACCCGCGCCAGTAATGGCGGTCAGGCCATCGCCCAACAGCGTTAATTTGCCATCCTTCGCAACACGATAGCCAGAAACCGATCCGCTTGCAGTGTTGGTGGTGTAGGCGTAACGGCCGTTCTTGGTGACGACCACCCAGCATGCGGCGCTTTGGTTATCTTTTACTGATGGGCTGATGACCGTGATGTTGCTGGTATCGTCCGCTACCTCGTAGGAAGATAACGCAGCTTGATTCGGCGCGCCGCCAAAGGCTTCCGACACGATCAAATGGCCGCGCTTATCGAAGGCAAAGCCGAACGGGGTGATCCCGTTGGAATCGCGTACGGCAGGGCCATTTGCGACGCCGTCCTCAACGGCGTAGATATCGATTTTGTTGGTCGCTTTTTCCGTCACCACCAGCGCATCACCGTCCGGCGTGAATTGAATTTGCGCCGGTCCCGTCGCCGCAGCGCTTAAGAGTTGGGTGGAATTGGGGATCGGTGTGAGCTGGCCCCATTCGCCGATGGTGAAGCCGGTGATGTTGTTGGTGCCTCCACCATTCAAGACATAAAGAAGGTCGCCGTGAATGGTCAGGCTCACCGGACGCGTTCCACCTGAGGGAATTTTGTCAGTCAAACTGAGATTGCCGCGACGCACCGAGAAGACGGAAATCTCATTGCTTCCCGCGTTCACGGCGAATAGCCAGCGGCCGTTCTTGCTCCCAATCAAACCGCCTTGATTCCCAAGACCACCCCCACTGCCTAAGCCATTGGTCGCCAATCGACCGGCGGGCGACAAGCTACCGTTCGCGGCGCGATGGTAGATCACGATTTCGTTGCCGGCGACCGCATTGGTTGCGGTATAGACACGACCGCCGCGGTAGTCGTCATTATCGGCGCGAACATTTCCGATTGCGCTCGCGCCAGTGAATGCGACAATGGCCGGCAACACCGCGTTGAGTAGAAAACTTCTCCGATTAAATTTAAGATGCGTCATAGTCGTTGGTCTCCATGAAAGTAAATTTCTTACACTTGCCGATCGGCAAGCGAGTTGATTGGGATCATCAAGCGAATGATGTCCCTGCGTGGTAGTCGGAAGAATGGCGATAAATCTGACAAAAATATAATAGTTATTTTGTATTTAATTGATATTAAATATCTTTTTGTTAATATAAATAAGTGAATATTTACATATAATCAATAATGGGACGTCACGCAAAGATCAGCCGCGACCTGATTACCGCTTCTGCCATTCGCTTAGTGGTCGAGGGCGGTGCGCGCAATGCAACGATCAAAGCGATTTCCGCGCAAATGGACGTGAACGAAGCGGCGTTATATCGTCATTTCAATAGTAAGGAAGAAATTCTATCGAGTGCGTATGTGGCGATTGTCGATCAGATGGCGCAGCAAAAGCGTCATCTCGCCAAGACCACCATGCCCTTTGCCGATCTGGTGCGTGAATGGATTCAGTTGACTTACGATTTCTATGACAGCAATCCAGACGCGTTTGCGTACGTGTTGCTGTTGCCGCCGAGTTCGATGGCGAACGCGGATATTTCGCGAGTGCAGGGAAAGCTATTCATGTCACTGCTGCGGCGCGCGCTTCGCAATGGCGAGATCGCGCCAATGCTGCCCATTCTTGCTTACAGCCATTTTTCCGGCATCATGCTAAACATTCCTCGGCTCATTTATGAGGAAAAATTGCGTGGTCCCGCGCGAGCTTACGTGGATGGTGCGGTGAGCGCAGTGCTACGCGCGCTTGACGTTAAGTTGCTGCTGCGGAGCTAGATTTGCGGTAAGGTAGTGTTTTGGGGAATGTGGAAAATTAGAAATGAAGAAACTTTTTTTGATCGCACTGATCGCGACTTCGCTTGGCGCCTGTTCGTCGCAACAAAAACGACCCATGAACGAAATGGCTGGGGATTGCGGCGACTACCAATGGAATATGCAGCGTGAGCTGGCAATCGCCGATGGTGACGCGATTCCAGCCGCGGTTTATATTGAGCCGGACGATGCAGCGGCGCCACTTGAACTTGACCGCAAGCTTGGCCTTGCGTTGTTTCCGACTAATGATGTCCGCTTCCTGGTTCAGCCTGAACGGCGCGGTAAGAAGGCAGAGGAATTCGCCGGCATTGCCAAAGTGCGTGTACCGCAAGATGGCACCTATCGATTTTCTACAGTGATACCTTATTGGGTAGAGTTAGTTACTCTTGACGGTAAACGCGTGAAATCAAATAAATTCGAAATGCAATCGCAATGCAAAAAAGTGTTTAAGAGCGCTGCGTTTCCGCTCAAAGCGAATACGGACTATTGGTTACAAATGAGCGCGAGCCGCGCGAAGGCCACGGCGATTATCGTTACCAAAGAACCATAGTTGCGATCGGTAGGGTGGATCAAGCGGAGCGGATCCACCAACGCGCGAAGCGCAAAATGAAGTCTTCACATTCGTTCAGAATTATTTCGTTAATGGTGGATCCGTCCCTTTGGGACTTGATCCACCCTACGACGCTCTACATTTTATGTACCCACCCAAACCACTCAAACTCGCCGACTGCAAGCAACACGGCGCCGGTGCAGAGCTTTTTATTGTCGAAGGCGATTCGGCGTCGAGCACGGTCGCACGATTGCGCGATGAGCGTTTTCAGGCGGTGTTGCCAATGCAAGGCAAACCGCTCAACGCCATGAAAGCAACGTTGAACAAAGTCGGCGCGAATCCATGGTTCGCCGCGCTGATCGACGCCATCGGCGCGGACTACGGCGAACATTTCGAGTTGTCGAATGCGCGCTACGAAAAAATTATTCTGCTCATGGATCCGGATGCCGATGGCATTCACTGCGGCGCGTTGTTGCTGATGTTTTTTAAGCGCTTCATGCAGCCGTTATTGAAAAGTGGCCGAATCGCCCTGGCGCGCGCGCCGATGGCGACGATACAGCATGGTAAGGAGTTGATTCACGTTCGTTCCGAGCAAGAGCAGCGCGCGCAGATTGAGCGCTTGCGCCAGGCCGGCGTTACGAATTTCGAAACCGCGCGCTACCGCGGATTAGCCGGAATGAACCTGGAGGTGCTTGCGGCGACCTGCGTGCATCAAGCCACACGCGTAATTTCGCCGTTAGGAATTAACGACGCTGATGCGGCGATTGCAGTGTTTGGTGGCGCGCTCTCGTAGCTCGCAATGACAATTTAGTCGCTAAACGTTACTGCGCCGTCCAACCGCCATCAACAATCAAATGCGTCCCCGTAATCATTGCCGCTGCCGGCGACGCGAGGAAGACCGCCGCCGCCATCATATCTTCTAGGCTGGCGAGGCGGCCCATTGGAATTTTCGACATCACGAAATCACGTTTTTCCGGTGTATCTACAACGCGCCGAACGAGCGGCGTATCGGTAAAGGTCGGACCAATACTGTTGACGCGAATTTTTTTCGGCGCCAGTTCCACGCCCATGGCCTTGGTTAGGCCTTCCAGCGCATGTTTGGTCATGCAATACACCGTACGATTTGGCGAACCCACATGACCCATTTGCGATGAAATGTGGATGATGGAAGCGTCGGTGCGCATGGAATCCTCGAGCATTTTGCGAGCGGCCGCTTGCGCGACGACGAATGCCGCGCGCACATTCAAATCGAGCATCGTGTCGAGATGTTCGTCGGACACATCGACAAACGGTTCAGGAAAATTTGTCCCCGCGTTGTTGATCAACACGTCAAGTCGCGGCAGCGCAGCAATGGCTTGGCGAACTGCGTTTGAATGGGTGACGTCGCAAACCGCCACATGGGCACGTCCTCCGCGCTGAGCGATGAGCGCCGCCGTTTCCTCCAGGTTCGATTGCGTTCGCCCAACCAGCCAGACTTCCGCCCCCGACTCCGAAAGTCCGAGCGCGATCGCTGCGCCGAGGCCGGTACCTGCACCGGTGACGAGCGCCGTTTTACCATCGAGGCGAAATGACGGTAACTTCAGTTTTTCAGTTTCGTTGGACATGTCTAATTCTTAAGCGGCGGCTTTTTTTAATTTGCCATAACGCCGTACGCGTAGATCCGCTTGCTCTTTGTGGCCGGCGAATCCTTCCAGCGCACACAGCCGCGAACATATTTCACCGATGGCCGCGCTCGCTTCCGGTTTCACTTTTTGATAGGTGCAGGTCTTGATGAATTTGCCGACCCACAGGCCACCGGTGTAGCGCGCCGCTTTACGCGTCGGCAAGGTGTGGTTAGTGCCGATCACTTTGTCTCCGTAGGAGACGTTGGTTTCCGGGCCTAAGAACAGCGCGCCGTAGTTGGTCATGTTCTGCAAAAAGTAATCCGGATCGCGTGTCATTACCTGCACGTGCTCGGACGCGATACGATCGGCTTCGCGCACCATTTCCGCTTCGTCTTTGCAGAGTATGATTTCGCCATAATCGCGCCAAGCGATGCCAGCCACTTCGCCAGTAGAAAGAATTTTCAATTGTCGTTCAATTTCTGCGGGCACTTCGCGCGCGAGCTTTTCGCTGGAAGTCAACAGAATTGCTGGCGAGTTCGGGCCGTGCTCCGCTTGCCCGAGGAGATCGACTACGGCCATTTCTACATCGCAGGTGTCGTCGGCGATGATTAGCGTTTCGGTCGGGCCGGCGAGCAGGTCAAGCCCACAACGGCCGAATAACTGGCGCTTCGCTTCGGCGACATAAGCGTTACCGGGACCGACCAACATGTCGACCGGCTCCAATCCGGCCATGCCTAGCGCCATCGCGCCGATCGCTTGCACGCCGCCCATCACATAAATTTCGTCGGCGCCACCCAAATGCATCGCGGCGATAATGGCTGGCGCAGGCTTGCCTTGGAACGGTGGCGCGCAAGAGACAATGCGCTTGACACCCGCGACACGCGCGGTGACGACGCTCATATGCGCGGAGGCGAGTAACGGGTACTTGCCACCCGGCACATAGCCGCCGATAGAATTCACCGGAATATTTTTGTGGCCGAGAATCACACCGGGCATCGTCTCGACTTCCACATCGCGTAGCGCGTCTTTTTGGATTTGTGCGAAGTTGCGAATCTGCGTTTGCGCGAACTTGATGTCCTCGATCGCCTGCTTCGGCAAACTCGCGACGGCTTGATCGATGTCATTTGTGCTGAGCCTAAATTCCTTCGGCGCCCAGTTGTCGAATTTCTGCGAATACTCGCGCACCGCGGCTTCGCCGCGTTTCCCGATGTCTTCAAGAATGGTTTCGACGGTTTGCCGGACTTTCGCGTCCGTTTCTTCCCGTTGATCGGAGAGCGCGCCGCGCTTGAGCCATTGAGCCATGATGTTCCTTAGATATTGATTTCGAAAGAGGGTGCAATTTTACCGTGACGGTCTTGTTTCAGGTTTCCTCCCCTTCAAGGAGAGGATTAAGGTGGGGATGGGTTTGGTGTCAGCGGATGACCCATCCCCATCCCAACCTTCCCCTTGCAGGGGGAGGAGTCGCTGCTAATTATTGCTTCGCTTGATTGCTTTTTCGCCCTCAACCACCAACGGGCCATTGCGATACATCACGATCAACGAGGGTCCGCGAAACTCGTAAATTGTTTGATCGGTGTTGTAGCGTACGACGAGCACCGCGCCGCGATCCAGCATCACTAATTTGTCGGTGAAAAGCTTGAAGCCGACTTTAATTTCGTGTCGACGCGGTTCGCCTGCCGTGCCGCCGGTGCCTTGCAACTCAAGAACATCGGCGATGGTGTCGTGTGGTAAGTCATTCGCCGCCGCGAAATTTACGACGAACAAAAATACGAAAATGAAACGCAGCCAGTTCATGTTGTGAGCGCTAGGCAGCCGCACGAATCGGTGCGTACACTGGTACGACATAAGGACCTTCCGGCACGATCGCGACATGGGGATCGCCGGTGCTGCGAATGCTATCGGCAATCGCTTGCTCGACGGAATCGATCATGCGCACGCCGGTTAATGCGCGTTGCTCCGCGCTCAAGCCTCGAGTGTAAAGCGATACCGAGCCGAGCTTCATCGGTTTCAGTTGCATCTGCGTTTGCCACTCGTCAATGTCGGCATATTGCTTTTTGCTGATGTCGGCAAAGAATCCATCGCCGCCGAGGTCGATCAAGCGCCGCTGCGCTTCGACATATTCGTGAGAGCCCATGCCTTCGGAGCAATCGGAGGCAATGATCAAATTTCCACCAGGTTCCAAAATATCGAGCGGCCCGACCATGCCTTTAACGGTTTGATAGTACGTCTTGTCGAGCGGATAACCGGCGGCGCTGGTGACGACGGTTTTGAAGCGCCGCGGCACCGGTACTTCGGCGTAGTCGCGGCAAAACGCGACCGCATTCAGATGGCTCTGCACGATCTCGCCGAAATTCACGAACGATAAATTGCGATGTTCATCGATGACGGTGTTCAGCGCATAAACTTTACCGAGCATTTTCACGATCGCGAGTTGTTCCTCGTGCAACGGATTGCCGTCGAGCACGCAATTCGCGGCGCGCGGATGAGCCATGAAACGCGCGCTGTGAAACGTCGTGATGGTTTCCTTATGAGCGATACCGGGCGCGATTACTTTACGGCCGCCGGACCAGCCCGCCATAAAATGCGGTTCGACCAAACCCGTCGCGATACGAATATCTGCCTCGACGAAACGGCGATCGAGCTTAACTGCCGTGCCGCGTGGCGTTACGCCGAGATCGACGTGATCTTCGTCGTTGCGCGCAAAATGATTTGCGACTGTGACGGTATTCATCACCCAATCGTCGCCGACTAGTTCGCGCATCTCGTCACCTTCGTTCGGCCGATGCAGCCCTGTCGCGACTAACACCGTAATTTTGGTTGCAGGGATTCCAGCGTCAAGTAATTGCCGCACCAATATCGGCAAGAACAAACCATTTGGCACAGGTCGTGTGATGTCGCAAATTAAAATGCAAGCGCTGCTCGCACCTTTTGCTTCTTGCGCCAGCGGCGTGACGTGAACTGGATTGGCGAGGGCGGCGTGAATTGCGCCCTTCGCATCAGCAATAATCGGCATCGCATTTTTGCGAATAATTGACACGTCCCACTCGGGTGAGAGTTGAATCGGCAAGGTGCGCTTGCCATAAAGAAGTTCGATGTTCATCACGCTCCGATCTACTGCAAAATGGATATAAAAGGATACCATTTCTTTGATGGCCTGAGACGACATCGAATTTTTGAATGGCCAAGTAGTAACGGTGCAAGAATACTTAAGATACTTATGTGACGATAGAAGCGGTGCTTTATGTTACCTGGGGAAAATTTGATTTATGTCGATTTCGTCGCGGCACTTTGATTTAACGCGTTCAGAATTCCCAATAAATCAAAGCTTCCTTAAACCTTATTCACTTGCATGGGGTCTCGCACCTGCAGGTTGTATCCATTTTCGGGCCGGATTGCCGCGCCAGTTTTCCCCGGCAGGAATCGTAGTTCCTGGCATGACGTACGAGCCGCCCGCGAGAGTCGCACCGTCGCCGATTTCAGTGTCGGGAAAAATCACGGAGTTGGCGCCGACAGTCACCCGTTTGCCGATTTTTACCGGGCCGCAAATCAGAAAGCCATTATTGATGTAGTTGCCGGAAACGAGCGAAGCATTCCCGAGTACTGATCCGTCACCGACTGATACGGCATAAGGATCGTCAATTGATCCGCCAAGTGCGACGTCTTTTCCGATTCGGGCACCGAACATTTTCGCGACCAGTGGTTTGAGGAACACGGGTGTAAATGGTTTGAGCACCGATTCGCCTAAGCGGTAGACAATCGTAATTAACTTCCAATAGGTGAACACCGATGATTCCATGTCAAACGTTCCGCGCGGGATAGAGCGAAAAAGCAGGAGTACGCGAACAAATAATGCCGATAAGAGGCCATACAATAGGAGGGCGAGGAAGAAATCAACTAACACGTGGTAGTCCGAAAACATTGACTTGGACCACGGATGAAAGATTACGACGCCGAAAATCGCAACACCTAAAATGAAATAGATGGCTAAGCCGGAAAGCACATAATCAAGCCACGTTGCTTTCAATCGCGACCTCGCTTGGTTTCACCAATTACCCGTTGATCAAGATGTCGGTTCATTGAATGTGTCTTAAGTTTGATCGTCCTAACAGAATTTCCGTATTGCATCACTGCGCGACAGGCGCTGCATTTCGCAAAACATTCGCGATTAGTGCAAAAAGTTCTTTTGCAGGATTGAGTACACTGTTGATCGATTGAAATTCTTTCGCTTTTTCGCGATAACGCGTCTCACTCAAAACGGTACGGCAAAGTGCAAGTAGTGCATCCGGTTTTAAGTCGCATGCGCGGGCGCTAACAGCGGCGCCGTAGGTGGAGAGCCGACGCATGCACAGAATTTGGTCGAGATTGGTTGTGATTCCTACGACCGGTACGCCATGGCTTAGTGCCTGCAGTGAGCTTGGACTTCCGCCATTGGTAATCGCAAGGTCACAGCTTGGGAGGACGCGATCCGGGTCGACGAAGTTAGCAACTTGGACCATCGACGGCATTTTTCCAGAATAGCGTCTACCAGCCAGACTGAGAATAACCGGTCGATTAAGCGCTTCAACGCACTGGATTAGCTTAGGTAGCGCGTCAAAGCTTCCGGAAGACCCAAGCGAGAGATAGATTCCTCTGCCTTCTTTGAATACCGTCGTTGCGGACGACCGTGCTGACCAACTCACACAACCTAGATAGTGATCGGGGACATTTAGATGTTTATGTTTCTTGGGAAGGAACAACGGTTCACAATAGGCGATTGCGTCTCCGCCAAGAAAAACTTCCCTAAAGGCAGTGATCGCCGGTAATCCGTAGGCCCGTCGGACCGAATTGATCGGCGCTAAGATAAGTTTCTCCGAAAACGGATAGGCCATACTAGCGATTCGATCCGACAATTTGACTCCGAGTATCTTCATCATTTGTAGCAGGGGAACTTCCGGCAATCGACCTTGTTCCAGGTCATGCCAGTAAGAGTTTGTTAGCGCGATTACCGGAATGCCGGCGATTTTCGCGGCAATCGTCGTGCTTACGCGCAGATCACTGATGACGATATCTGGCGAAAATTGTTTGAATATTTCGAGTTCTTGCACGACGCCCTGACTTATTTCGCTTCGTGAAAAAGGTGGAAGTCCCCAGAGGATACGGCTAGTGAATGCCTTGGGATCCGTAGTCGTACAATTAAAGTGAGGGATTTTTATATCGTTTTTGAGGATATCGGGAAGTGCCCCTGTCGCGATTGCCGTGGTGGCACCAAGTTCGGCACACACATGCGCTAAAAGCATTGAACGACTTGCGTGCGCAAAGGTTGCCGTATCAGCCAAGAAAAGAATTTTGGTCATCGTACTCGCTCCAGAACGAAAAGCGCCAGTTATTGTGATTCCTTCGGAGTATTTCTCGATACTCTCTTGAAAACTGGCTAGACGACTAATTGTGATAATCGCCCCACAAATATACCACCGAATCGAAATTTGAATCGTGCTGCGATGTTGAACTTTATAACAATCGCTGTCGCTACAGCTATTTTGGCGAACCAAGTGTATCGCCGCAATGAACCGTGGTCATTATTGGTGGCGCGGCTTACACCAGCCTCTTGCTGAAGAGGCGGTATCCATGCGGTTCTACAGAGGGCATGCGACGAAAACCAATGGCCATGCGCATTCTGGCAAATGCCTATTTCATCAGCAGATGGAATTGCAAATACCAGATGGCTAGTGACCCGAAGAAATTCACCAAAATCGCCGGCAGGTATTTCAAATGCGTGCCGAAGGTATAACTCTTATTGATGGACATGACATTCGTACCAAGCGATTCGATTGGTTAAGGATACCATTTCTTCGAACCTTTCAGCGGACCGCAGGTCGTTCACGCGCCATCGAAATCACTAGGCTAGGAGGGCTCATGGATATTGGTTCCCAGGCGCGGCATGGCCATGAGGCAAGCTGGACGCGGCTCATGGCGCGACAAGCTTTGAGCAGCGATTTTACGTGCGCAAAACCGAATGGGCCGGATAACGCATTCGCCTCATCCACCCGACTTATCCCAAGTACGAACCGTGGCGCTCAACGGCGCCGGTATAATCCAGAACTTTGTTCGACTACCGCTTCACCCGCAAATTCTAAAGGCATTGAATGTCTAAATCGAATCTCCGCAACGCGTTCTACGCTAATTTTCTAGGGCATGCACCGGATTGGTACAAGATCACGATCATCGGATTTTTGATCGTCAATCCTATGATTGTGCTGACTGTCGGCAATTTTGTCGCCGGATGGATACTGATTGCCGAGTTCGTATTTTGTCTTGCCATGGCGCTCAAATGCTATCCGCTGCAATCGGGGGGATTGCTTGCCATCGAAGCTGTTTTATTGGGACTGACCACAGCGGAGGGCGTTTACAAGGAAACCGTCGCCAACTTTCCGGTGCTTCTACTGCTGATTTTCATGGTGGCAGGCATTTATTTCATGAAGGAGTTGTTGTTATTCACCTTCACGAAGGTCTTGCTGAAAGTTCGATCGAAGGTCGCGGTCGCGTTGATATTTTCATTTCTCAGTGCCCTATTGTCGGCATTTCTTGATGCGCTAACAGTCATCGCCGTGGTGATCGCGGTGGCGCAAGGTTTCTACCTCGTTTACCTCGGAATTGTGTCTGGTTCTCCGTTGCCGCACGGTAGTACACAAAGCCACGCGGTGTACTACGGCACCGGCGCAGATCATCAGGATCTAAGTAATTTTCGCGGATTCTTGCGCGACATCACGATGCATGCGGCGGTCGGCACCGCCCTGGGTGGAGTATGTACTTTGGTCGGGGAGCCGCAAAATTTACTCATTGGTCAGATCGCGGGTTGGAATTTCGCAGAGTTCTTCCTGCGCATGGCGCCAGTGACAATGCCGGTATGGTTGGTGGGGCTTATTACCTGTTTTCTGGTGGAAAAGTTTAAGCTGTTCGGGTTCGGCGTTCCGTTACCCGACAAGGTGCGCAAGATCCTACTAATCCATGAGCAAGAGGAAAATGCTAGACGCACCGATCGAGACCGAGCACGCTTGATAGTGCAGGCCATCGCGGCGATTTTCTTGTTTGTCGCACTTGGTTTGCATCTCACCGAAGTCGGAATCATCGGCTTGACCATTAT
>JANOLP010000194.1:0-15293 GCA_031419835.1 Pseudomonadota bacterium
ACCGTCGGCGCCGGCGTCGTGGCGAAAATTATTGAGTGATTAAACGCGAGTTGGTGCTTTAGAAGGCCAGTAGCTCAATTGGCAGAGCGACGGTCTCCAAAACCGTAGGTTGGGGGTTCGAGACCCTCCTGGCCTGCCAGATAAAGCAATCGCAACTTCGTTAATCGGAATGTATGAACGATAAATTAAAACTAGCGGCAGCAATATTATTGGTAATAACGGGCTTAGCCGGTTATTACTACCTAGCGGGACAATCGGGGATATTGCGCGTTGGTTCCGTGATCCTGGGTATCTTGTTGGGCCTCACGGTCGCGTGGTTATCCGAGCCGGGCAAGCAATTCGTCGGCTTCGCCCAGGAATCTTGGACCGAAGCGAAAAAAGTGGTCTGGCCGTCACGCAAGGAAACCATACAGACGACGATGGTGGTGTTCGGCCTAGTCTTCGTGATGGCGTTGTTCCTCTGGGCGGTGGATTGGATCCTTTGGGAACTATCCAAGATGTTCGTAGGCCGGAGCTAGATGATGACGATGCGTTGGTACGTCGTTCATGCCTATTCCGGTTTCGAAAAGAGCGTCCAGAAGGCGTTGCTCGAGCGGATTCGTCGCTCTGGCATGCAGGAACAGTTCGGCGAAATTTTGGTGCCGGTTGAAGAAGTCGTCGAGATGAAGATGGGGCAAAAAAGTATTTCCGAACGGAAATTCTTTCCCGGCTACATTCTCGTACAAATGGATATGACCGATGAGAGTTGGCATTTGGTCAAGAGCACGCCGAAGGTAACGGGTTTTGTCGGTGGCACGTCGACCAAGCCGACGCCAATCAGCGAAAAAGAAGTGCAGAACATCCTCCAGCAGGTTCAGGAGGGTGTGGAAAAGCCGAAGCCCAAAGTGTTGTTCGAAGTGGGCGAGGCGGTACGCGTGACCGAAGGGCCGTTTACCGATTTCCACGGCAATGTGGAAGAAGTGAATTACGATAAGAGCAAATTGCGCGTGTCGGTCATGATTTTTGGCCGGTCAACGCCGGTGGAATTGGATTTTGGGCAGGTAGAGAAGTCGTAAGTTAGTTTGAAAGGTGACGCTTTCACCTTTCACTTAAACCAGGGCAGAGACGGCCAGTCTCGTTATGACCCACTAAATTAGGAGTTACATCAATGGCAAAGAAAGTCGTCGGGTACATTAAGCTTCAAGTCCCGGCCGGTAAGGCGAATCCGAGTCCGCCTATCGGTCCCGCGCTGGGCCAGCGCGGTCTTAACATCATGGAATTCTGTAAAGCGTTCAACGCCCAAACTCAGGGTGTCGAAGTCGGCTTACCGATCCCCGTGGTGATTACCGCTTTTGCGGATAAGAGTTTCACTTTCGTGATGAAGACGCCGCCGGCGACTATTCTCATCAAGAAAGCCGCAAAGATCGACAAGGGCAGCCCCAAGCCCCATACCGATAAAGTCGGCAAAATAACGCGCGATCAAGCAGAACAAATTGCTAAAACAAAAATGCCCGATTTGACCGCAGCCGATCTGGACGCCGCCGTGCGCACCATCGCCGGCAGTGCACGCAGCATGGGTATCGAAGTGGAGGGGGTGAAATGAGTAAACTTTCAAAACGTTTGCAGGCTTTAGAAAAAGCTGTCGATCGTAACAAGGCGTATGCAATCAATGACGCCCTTGAACTGGCGAAGAAAACCGCGACGGCTAAGTTCGACGAATCGATCGATGTCGCGATTAATTTGGGCATCGATGCGAAAAAATCCGATCAGTCCGTTCGTGGCGCCGTGGTGCTGCCGCGCGGCACCGGTAAGACCATGCGCGTCGCGGTGTTCACCCAAGGCGCGAATGTCAAAATAGCCCAGGACGCGGGTGCTGACATCGTCGGATTTGACGATCTAGCGGAAAAAATTAAAGGCGGCTTCATGGATTTTGACGTTGTTATCGCAACGCCCGACGCGATGCGCGTTGTCGGCCCGTTGGGTCAAATCCTGGGTCCGCGCGGTTTGATGCCGAATCCAAAAGTTGGCACCGTCACGCCGAACGTGGCCGAAGCGGTCAAAAATGCCAAGGCCGGTCAAGTCCAGTATCGCGCCGACAAGGCCGGTATCGTCCAATGCACCATTGGCCGAGCCTCTTTCGCAGTCGATGCATTGCAGGAAAATCTCTCGGCGTTAATCGCCGCAGTGAACAAAGCGAAGCCGGCGACGTCCAAGGGTATCTATTTACGCAAAGTCTCGCTGTCCAGCACCATGGGTGCGGGCATTCGAGTCGATCACACAAGCCTGACGACAACGCAGGCATAACGAGTTTGGGCTGTCGATCGGCGCCAGTTTGGGCTGATCGGCGGGTTATCCAAGACCGTTGGTGTCCCGGTTGCGGGACTTAATCCTTAATCTACCAATTCATCGGGGATTTGAAACCAACGCAGATGGCGTACCCAATGCAAACATGGTATCGAATTGCAACTGTTATACAGTTTTAATGAGGTCTCCTGAATGCAAGGTCGCTATTCGAAGGGAAGTCGGGCGAAAGCTTGATTCCTTAATTTTCAAAGGAGAAAGACCTTGAGTCTTAGTTTGGAACAGAAGCAAGCGGTAGTTGCTGAAATCGCCGTGAAGGTGAAGTCAGCGCAGGCTATCGTGCTTGCGGAATATCGCGGCATTACGGTCGGCGGTATGACGCAGCTTCGCGCTAAAGCACGGGCATCCAACGTTTACCTGCGCGTGTTGAAAAACACCCTGGCCAAACGTGCGATCGCCGAGACGCCCTTCGCTGGACTATCCGACCAAATGGTCGGGCCGTTGGCCTATGGTATTTCGGAGGATCCGGTTGCGGTCGCCAAAGTGCTGAGTGATTTCGCCAAAGCGAACGAAAAGTTCGTCGTGAAAGGTGGAGCGATGGCCAATTACGTAATGTCGTCGAAAGACATTACGAATCTGGCCAATATGCCTAGCCGCGATCAACTCATCGCGAAGTTGATGGGCACGATGCAAGCGCCGATCGCCAAATTTGTGCAGACACTGAACGAAGTGCCAGCCAAATTTGTGCGTACGCTTGCGGCCGTGCGCGATCAAAAGCAATCTGCTTAAATTATCGATCAATTAAATTCAGGAGTATGTAATGGCCTTATCAAATGTAGAAATCCTTGACGCAATTGCCGCCAAGTCCGTGCTGGAAGTTTCCGAACTCATCAAGATGATGGAAGAGAAGTTCGGCGTTTCCGCCGCTGCTACCGCTGTTGCTGCAGCCGCGCCGACAGCGGCGGCTGCCGCCGTGGAAGAGCAAACCGAATTCTCGGTGATATTAACCGGTGCCGGCGATAACAAAGTGAACACCATTAAGATCGTTCGCCAAATCACCGGCCTCGGTTTGAAGGAAGCGAAAGACCTGGTTGACGGCGCGCCGAAGGCAGTTAAAGAAGGTGTTTCCAAGGCGGATGCCGATGCAATCGCCAAGCAGTTGATCGAAGGTGGCGCAACTGCCGAAGTTAAGTAATCGTATTTAAGTTGTACCGACAGGCTGGTGCGGGACGCACCGGCCTGTTCGTGTTTTTAGTAATTCATTTGTGCTGTGGGATTGGTTGTCAATTCGTAGAGGTTATATTGCAAGTTCGATTTTGTCCGCTTCAATTTGTTTTCCTGGTTTTGCACCCCGCATTAGGCACGGCCTTCGGCCCTGCTTCTGAGTTGGTTAATTCTTAAAACGGAGCCTTCATGAGCTATTCATTTACCGAGAAAAAACGCATACGCAAAAGCTTCGCCAAGCGCGCTAGTGTGCTTGAGGTGCCATTTCTTCTCGCGACCCAGCTCGATTCATTTACCGAATTTCTCCAAGCTGGGATTCCCGCTTTAGATCGCGCCAACAAGGGACTGCAATCCGCGTTCACATCGGTATTCCCGATCGCAAGCCATAGCGGCAATGCGCGGCTTGAGTACGTGAACTATGTATTAGGCACGCCGCCATTCGATATGCTGGAATGCCAGCAGCGCGGGCTGACCTATGCTTCGCCGCTACGTGCCAAGGTGCGCTTGACGATTATGGACAAAGAAGCGTCCAAGCCGACCATCAAAGAAGTGAAAGAGCAAGAAGTTTACATGGGTGAAATTCCGCTCATGACCTCGACCGGTTCTTTCATCATTAATGGTACCGAGCGCGTGATCGTTTCGCAGTTGCATCGTAGCCCGGGCGTGTTCTTCGAACATGATCGCGGTAAAACACATTCGTCTGGAAAGCTGCTGTTCTCCGCCCGCGTGATCCCCTACCGTGGCTCGTGGCTCGATTTCGAATTCGATCCGAAAGATTACTTATATTTCCGCGTTGATCGTCGCCGCAAAATGCCGGTCACGGTCTTGCTGAAGGCGTTGGGCTATACACCGGAACAGATCCTCGCGGACTTTTTCATGACCGATACGTTCCATTTCGTCAAGAAAGGCATCGAGTTTGAAATCGTACCGGAGCGCATGCGCGGCGAAATTGCTAAGTTCGATATTTCGACCAAGGCCGGCAAGGTGATTGTGCAAAAAGACAAGCGCATCACGGTCAAGCATATCCGTGAGATGGAACAAGCGGGCCTGAAAAAATTAGATGTGGCAGAGGATTTTCTGATGGGCCGTGTGGTGGCGCATAACGTCATCGATAAAGAAACCGGTGAAATTCTACTGGCGGCGAACGAGGAAATTGTCGAGACCAATCTCGCCAAGGCGATTCACGCCGGCGTAACCGAATTTAAGACGATCTATACCAACGATCTCGATCAAGGTCCTTACATTTCACAGACCTTGCGCATTGATGATTGCGCTGACCAGATCGCCGCGCGCGTGGTGATTTATCGGATGATGCGACCTGGTGAACCGCCTACGGAAGAGGCAGTAAAGGCGCTATTCGGCGGATTATTTTTCAGCGAAGATCGTTATGATCTTTCGGCTGTGGGGCGTATGAAGTTTAATCGCCGCGTTGGGCGCAATGAATTAACCGGCGCGAGCACATTGTCAAACGAAGACATTATCGCGGTCATTAAGATTTTGGTTGAACTGCGTAACGGTCGTGGTGAAGTGGACGATATCGATCATCTCGGTAATCGACGCGTGCGTTCCGTTGGCGAATTGGCGGAAAACCAATTCCGCGCTGGTTTGGTTCGTGTTGAGCGTGCCGTGAAGGAGCGTTTGTCGCAAGCCGAATCCGATAATTTGATGCCGCACGACTTGATCAACGCCAAGCCGATTTCCGCTGCGATCAAAGAATTTTTTGGGTCGAGTCAGTTGTCGCAGTTCATGGACCAAACCAATCCGTTGTCGGAAATCACCCACAAGCGTCGCGTATCGGCGTTGGGTCCAGGCGGTTTGACCCGTGAGCGTGCAGGATTTGAAGTGCGTGACGTGCATCCGACCCACTATGGCCGCGTGTGCCCAATCGAAACCCCGGAAGGCCCAAACATTGGTTTGATCAACTCGCTGGCGCTGTACGCTCGCACCAATGAATTCGGCTTCTTGGAAACGCCGTATCGCAAGATCAAGAACGGAAAGGTTTCGAAAGAAATCGAATTCTTGTCGGCGATTGAGGAAAGCAACCATGTAATCGCGCAGGCCAACGCGCAATTGGATAAGAGTGGAGGCTTTGTCGACGAGTTTGTCTCGTGCCGCCACAAGAATGAATTTACCTTGATGCCGCCGGATCGTATCACTCATATCGACGTAGCCCCGGCACAGATTGTTTCAGTTGCGGCATCCCTCATTCCGTTTCTCGAACACGACGACGCAAACCGCGCATTGATGGGTTCGAATATGCAACGCCAGGCCGTTCCGTGCTTGCGTGCTGAAAAGCCACTCGTTGGTACCGGTATTGAGCGTACCGTTGCAATCGACTCGGGAACAGTCGTTCGCGCACGTCGCGGTGGTGTGGTGGATTACGTCGACGCATCACGCATTGTTGTTCGAGTGAACGACGATGAAACCCAGGCAGGCGAAGTTGGCGTGGATATTTACAATCTCACGAAATACACACGTTCGAATCAAAACACCAACATCAATCAGCGCCCGGTCGTAAAAGGCGGCGATTTGATTAGCCGCAACGACGTGATCGCGGATGGCGCATCGACAGATATTGGCGAATTGGCGCTTGGGCAAAACTTGCTGGTCGCGTTCATGCCATGGAACGGCTTTAACTTCGAAGATTCAATTTTGATTTCCGAGCGCATCGTCGCTGAAGATCGCTATACCTCGATTCACATTGAGGAACTTTCCGTAGTTGCGCGCGATACCAAGCTTGGCCCGGAAGAAATTACGCGCGACATTTCGAATCTCTCGGAGCGCATGCTCGGCCGCTTGGATGATTCAGGGATAATTTATATTGGTGCCGAAGTCGAAGCTGGCGATGTGTTGGTCGGAAAAGTGACGCCGAAAGGCGAGACGCAACTGACGCCGGAAGAAAAATTGCTTCGCGCGATCTTCGGTGAAAAAGCGTCGGACGTTAAAGACACCAGTTTGCGTATCCCATCCGGAATGTCCGGCACGGTCATCGACGTACAAGTGTTCACTCGCGAAGGTATTGAGCGCGACAAACGCGCACAGCAAATTATCGACGAAGAACTTAAGCATTTTAAAACCGATCTCGCTGATCAAATGCGTATCGTCGAGAATGATGCCGCCGAGCGTATCGAGCGCTTGTTGTTGAACAAAATCGCTAAAGGCGGACCGAAGAAGCTCGCAAAGGGCGCGAAGATCACCAAAGCTTATTTGGACGAAATCAGTCGCTCTGAGTGGTTCGACGTGCGCGTTGCCAACGACGAAGTCGCACTGCAGCTTGAAGCGATCAAAGATAGTTTGACGCAGAAGCGCGCCGAGTTTGAGAAGCTCTTTGACGAAAAGAAAAAGAAATTAACGCAAGGTGACGAGCTGCCGCCTGGCGTGCAAAAGATGGTCAAGGTTTACGTGGCGGTGAAACGCCGCTTACAGCCAGGTGACAAGATGGCTGGCCGTCACGGTAACAAAGGCGTTATTTCAAAGATTGTTCCGGTAGAGGATATGCCGTTCACGGCCGATGGAACGCCGATGGACGTGGTGTTGAATCCGCTTGGCGTACCGTCGCGGATGAACGTCGGTCAGATTCTCGAAACGCATCTTGGCTGGGCCGCGAAAGGACTGGGTATTAAGATCGGCGAAATGGTCAAGGCACAGGAAAATATTTCCAAGATTCGCAAGTTCTTGGAAAAAATCTACAACTCCACCGGTAAGAAGGAAGACCTCGATACTTTCACCGACGAGGAAATTTTAGAGTTGGCGCAGAACTTGCGAAAAGGTGTTCCTTTCGCAACGCCCGTTTTCGACGGCGCCACGGAAGCCGAGATCAAGGACATGCTAGAGCTCGCTGGCTTGCCGCGTTCTGGTCAGATCCAATTGATCGATGGTCGTACCGGTGAGGCGTTCGATCGCAATGTAACCGTCGGCTACATGCATATCCTGAAATTGCACCACTTGGTTGATGACAAGATGCATGCTCGTTCGACAGGCCCGTACAGCCTTGTTACGCAGCAGCCGCTTGGCGGCAAGGCGCAGTTTGGTGGGCAGCGTTTCGGTGAGATGGAGGTCTGGGCACTGGAAGCTTACGGCGCCGCTTACACCCTGCAAGAAATGCTGACGGTGAAGTCCGACGACGTGAATGGTCGAACGAAGGTTTACGAAAACATCGTCAAAGGTGAACACAAAATCGATGCCGGCATGCCGGAATCCTTCAACGTGCTGGTGAAGGAAATTCGGTCGCTCGCCATCGATATCGACCTCGATCGTTTCTGACGATCCAAGATCGAACGGTAAGACAAGAGAGTTATTTATTTGCAGCACCTCACGCCCAACAGGAGTGAACGATGAAAGCGCTATTAGACTTATTTAAGCAAGTGACCCAAGAAGAAGAGTTCGATGCCATTCGAATCGGCCTCGCCTCGCCGGAGAAAATCCGTTCTTGGTCTTACGGCGAAGTAAAAAAGCCGGAAACCATTAACTATCGCACCTTCAAACCGGAACGCGATGGCTTGTTTTGCGCCAAAATTTTTGGCCCGATCAAAGACTACGAATGCTTGTGCGGCAAATACAAACGTCTGAAGCATCGCGGCGTGATTTGCGAAAAATGTAACGTCGAGGTGACGCTATCGAAGGTGCGCCGTGAGCGCATGGGCCACATCGAATTGGCGAGCCCCGTTGCGCATATTTGGTTCTTGAAATCGCTGCCGTCGCGCCTGGGTATGGTGCTGGACATGACGTTGCGCGACATCGAGCGCGTGCTTTATTTTGAAGCATATGTCGTGACCGACGGTGGCATGACGCCGCTGTTGCGCGGGCAATTGCTGACTGAGGATGATTATCTCGCCAAGCTTGAAGAGTACGGTGATGATTTCTCCGCAGCCATGGGGGCTGAAGGTGTGCGCGATCTACTTCGCAAGCTTGACCTCGCTCGCGAAATGGAAAAATTGCGTACGGATCTGGCCGCAACCGGTTCCGACACCAAGATCAAAAAAATCGCCAAGCGCCTGAAGGTTCTCGAGGCGTTTTCCCGTTCGGGTGTAAAACCCGATTGGATGATTATGGAAGTTCTGCCTGTACTGCCACCGGAGCTGCGTCCGTTGGTTCCGTTGGATGGTGGCCGATTTGCAACCAGCGATTTGAATGATCTGTATCGCCGTGTAATAAATCGCAACAATCGTTTGCGACGCTTGTTGGAGCTTAAGGCGCCGGAAATTATCGTGCGCAACGAGAAACGCATGCTGCAAGAGTCTGTCGACTCCTTGCTGGATAACGGCCGTCGCGGCAAGGCTATGACCGGTGCGAACAAGCGTGCGCTCAAGTCGCTCGCCGACATGATCAAAGGCAAGAGCGGTCGCTTCCGTCAAAACCTGTTGGGCAAACGCGTCGACTATTCTGGCCGATCTGTCATCGTGGTTGGTCCGCAGTTGAAATTGCACCAATGTGGTTTGCCGAAAAAAATGGCGCTCGAATTGTTCAAGCCATACATTTTCAATCGACTTGAAGTGATGGGTTTGGCGACGACAATTAAAGCGGCGAAGCGCATGGTTGAGGCCGAGGAGCCGGTCGTATGGGATATTCTCGAAGAAGTGATTCGAGAGCATCCGGTTTTGCTGAATCGCGCGCCGACGTTGCATCGCTTAGGCATTCAAGCGTTCGAGCCGGTGTTGATTGAAGGCAAGGCGATCCAATTGCATCCGTTAGTTTGCGCTGCGTTTAACGCGGACTTCGACGGTGACCAGATGGCCGTTCACGTGCCGTTGTCGCTAGAAGCGCAGATGGAGGCGCGCACATTGATGTTGGCGTCGAACAATATTCTGTCGCCTGCAAACGGTGATCCGATCATCGTGCCGTCGCAAGATATTGTGTTGGGGCTTTACTACATCACCCGTGATCGAATCAATGCGCTTGGCGAAGGCACAATGTTTAGTAATGTGTCAGAAGTTTCGCGTGCATACGAGTCTCGCAAAGTTCAGTTGCATGCGCGCGTGCAGGTGCGGATCAAAGAAGTTGCGATTAATGAAGAAGGCGAGCGTAGCGAAAAGATAACTCGTTATGAGACCACAGTTGGGCGCGCGTTGTTGTCCGAAGTATTGCCCGATGGCCTGCCATTTCCGTTGATTAACAAAGCGCTGAAGAAGAAAGAAATTTCTCGTTTGATCAACGCCAGTTTCCATCGCTGCGGCCTGCGCGAAACCGTGATTTTTGCGGACAAGCTCATGCAAACGGGCTTTAGTCTCGCGACCCGCTCTGGTATCTCGATTGCGGTTGACGATATGCTCGTGCCGGATCAGAAAGAAGTAATTATTTCCGGCGCGGAAAAAGAAGTGAAGGAGATTGAAACCCAATACACGTCGGGATTGGTTACGCAAGGCGAGCGCTATAACAAAGTGGTTGATATTTGGAGTCGTGCCGGTGACCACGTGGCCAAGGCCATGATGGATCAGTTGGGAACAGAACCGGTGGTCGATAGCAAGGGCAAAACCGTGAATCAGGAATCGTTCAATTCGATTTACATGATGGCCGATTCCGGTGCCCGTGGCTCGGCGGCGCAGATTCGCCAGTTGGCCGGTATGCGCGGATTGATGGCAAAGCCCGATGGCTCGATCATCGAAACGCCGATTACCGCGAACTTCCGCGAAGGCTTGAACGTTCTGCAGTACTTTATATCGACACACGGCGCACGTAAAGGCTTGGCGGATACCGCGTTAAAGACGGCAAACTCCGGATATTTGACTCGCCGCCTTGTTGACGTAACACAGGATCTCGTGGTGACTGAGATTGATTGTGGAACAAGTAACGGAATGGTTATGCGTGCGCTCGTGGAGGGTGGTGAGGTGGTCGAGCCGCTACGTGAACGTATATTGGGCCGCACGACGGCGACGGACGTCTTCACGCTAGAAAGTGGTGAGACGATGATCGAGGCTGGAACGCTGCTGGACGAAGCCTTGGTTGACGCGATCGAAGGCGCCGGGATTGACGAAGTCAAAGTCAGAACGCCGCTCAATTGCGAAACCCGTCACGGATTGTGCGTGCGCTGTTATGGTCGCGATTTAGGTCGCGGTAGCTCGGTTAACGTCGGTGAAGCAGTCGGTGTTATCGCGGCGCAATCAATCGGCGAACCAGGCACCCAGTTGACCATGCGTACCTTCCATATCGGCGGCGCCGCGTCCCGTGCGGCCGTGGTAAGCCAAGTTGAAAGCAAGTCGAACGGAACCGTTCGGTTTACGCCGACCATGCGCTACGTGACGAATGCGCGAAAGGAGCCGGTCGTGATTTCCCGTAGCGGTGAAATTATTGTGGTTGACGATTCCGAGCGCGAGCGCGAGCGTCACAAAATCACCTATGGCGCGATTCTCAGCGTTCAAGACGGAACAAAAGTTAAGGCGGGCCAGGTGTTGGCTATGTGGGATCCCCACACTCGTCCGATCATTACCGAATATGCCGGCGAAGTCCGGTTCGAGAACGTCGAAGAGGGCGTTACAGTGGCAAAACAGATCGATGACGTCACAGGCCTATCGACGCTGGTTGTAATCGACCCTAAGCGTCGTGGTAGCGCGCAGTCGAAGGGTTTGCGTCCCCAGGTCAAGTTGTTGAACGACAAGGGCCAGGAAGTCAAAATCCCGAACTCCGATACGCCGGTTAACTACACCTTCCAAATCGGCGCGATTATTACCGTCAAGAATGGCCAACAGGCTTCGGTTGGCGAAGTGCTGGCGCGGATTCCGCAAGAATCCTCGAAAACTCGCGATATTACCGGCGGTTTGCCGCGGGTCGCCGAGCTCTTCGAGGCGCGCTCGCCGAAAGACGCGGGCTTGCTGGCCGAAGCAACCGGGACCATTTCTTTCGGTAAGGATACTAAGGGCAAGCAGCGTTTGATCATTACCGATCTAGACGGCATTGCTCACGAGTACCTGATTCCGAAAGAAAAGCACGTCACGGTACATGATGGTCAGGTTGTCAATAAAGGCGAAATGATTGTCGACGGTCCGGTGGATCCACACGATATTCTCCGCCTCCTGGGTATCGAAGCGCTTACTCGTTACGTTACCGACGAAGTGCAGGATGTGTATCGTCTGCAAGGCGTAAAAATCAACGATAAGCACATAGAAGTGATCGTGCGTCAGATGTTGCGCCGCGTGCAGATTCTGAGCTCGGGTGACACTGCCTTTATTCCGGGTGAGCAAGTTGAACGCGCCGATGTTTATACCGAAAACGATTCGATGATCAAGGACGGAAAACATCCCTCAACCTACGAAAACATTTTGCTGGGTATTACCAAGGCGTCGCTTTCTACCGATTCCTTTATTTCTGCGGCTTCGTTCCAAGAAACTACTCGCGTTCTGACCGAAGCAGCAATCATGGGCAAGAAAGACGAGCTGCGTGGCTTGAAGGAAAACGTCATTGTCGGCCGACTGATTCCTGCCGGAACCGGCTTGGCGTATCACAATACGCGTCGCAAGCACGGTCGCGGTAGTGCGGCCGCAAAGAACCGTAGCCTCGGGATTTATGATGAGGAAATAAGCGTAGACAACGAGCAGGTTGCTTGACAGTGCTAGTCTCGCATCGTAAACTTGCAGTCTTTTTTCGATCCCAACCTGCCCTTGGGTGGTTCTGCCTTGGTGGGTTGGAAATGACTTTTTTGGACAAGCATGCCAACCATTAATCAACTCACGCGAAAACCGCGTGTTAAGCCCGTCGTAAAGAGCAAAGTCCCGGCGCTCGAGTCAAGCCCACAAAAACGCGGTGTTTGTACGCGCGTTTACACCACAACGCCGAAAAAGCCGAACTCGGCATTGCGTAAAGTGGCGAAAGTCCGCTTGACCAATGGCTTCGAAGTGATCGGGTATATCGGCGGTGAAGGGCATAATTTGCAAGAGCACTCGGTGGTGCTTATTCGCGGTGGTCGTGTGAAAGACTTGCCGGGTGTTCGCTATCACATTGTCCGCGGAAGTTTAGATACCGCCGGCGTAAAAGATCGTAAGCAAAGTCGCTCCAAGTATGGTGCGAAGCGTCCCAAAGCAGCTTAATTGAATTGATTTAAGGTAAAGCCATGCCACGTCGTAGAGAAATACCGAAGCGCGAAATTCTTCCCGATCCGAAATATAAAAGCGAAGATATCGCGAAATTTATGAATGTAATCATGATTGGTGGCAAAAAATCTGTTGCCGAGCGAATTGTTTATGGTGCACTGGATCAGATTTCGAAGAAATCTGGTAAAGATCCGCTCGAAGTTTTTGTGGCGGCGCTCAACAACGCAAAGCCGTTGGTGGAAGTCAAGAGCCGACGCGTCGGCGGTGCAAATTACCAAGTGCCCGTTGAGGTTCGTTCGGTTCGCCGTACCGCTCTGGCAATGCGTTGGCTACGCGAAGCGGCGCGCAAACGCAGCGAAAAATCCATGTGGGGTCGGCTGGCATCCGAGCTGTTAGAAGCTTCGGAAGGCAAGGGCGGCGCACTCAAAAAGCGTGAAGAAGTGCATCGCATGGCGGAAGCGAATAAAGCGTTCTCCCATTATCGGTTTTAGTTCGCCGAACACCCTACATTAGACATAGGCTAGACACGTGGCACGTAAGACTCCCATTGAACGCTATCGCAACATCGGCATCAGCGCACACATTGACGCAGGCAAAACTACGACCACTGAGCGTGTGCTGTTTTACACCGGTGAAAGCCACAAGATCGGCGAAGTGCACGATGGCGCGACCACAACCGATTGGATGGAACAGGAAAAAGAGCGCGGTATCACCATTACTTCTGCTGCCGTGACCTGCTTCTGGAAGGGCATGGACGGTAAATTCCCTGAGCATCGTATCAACATCATTGACACCCCCGGCCACGTTGACTTCACCATCGAGGTTGAGCGCAGCATGCGTGTTTTAGATGGCGCTTGCATGGTTTACTGTGCGGTAGGCGGCGTACAACCGCAATCAGAAACCGTTTGGCGTCAAGCGAATAAATACAAAGTACCCCGCCTCGCATTCGTCAACAAGATGGATCGCACGGGTGCCAACTTCTTCAAGGTTTACGACCAAATGAAGTCGCGCTTGAAGGCAAACCCGATTCCGATTCAGATTCCGATCGGCGCGGAAGAGAAATTTCAAGGCGTTGTCGATTTAATCCGCATGAAAGCGATCTATTGGGACGAAGCGTCCCAGGGAATGAAATTCGAGTTGAAGGAAATTCCGGCCGACCTTCTGGAATTAGCGAAAGAGTGGCGCGAGAAAATGCTGGAATCCGCCGCGGAGGCGTCCGAGGAATTAATGAACAAATACCTCGAAGAGGGCGATCTCTCCGAGGAAGACGTCAAAAAAGCGTTACGCCAACGTACGATTGCGTTTGAGATCGTGCCGATGCTATGTGGCTCGGCGTTCAAAAATAAAGGCGTCCAAGCGATGTTGGATGCGGTAATTGATTTTATGCCGGCGCCGACCGATATTCCGCCGGTAACTGGCGAATTGGAAAACGGTACGCGAGGTGAGCGCAAGGCGAATGATGATGAGCCGTTCTCGGGCTTAGCATTCAAAATCATGACGGACCCGTTCGTCGGTCAATTGATTTTCGTGCGAGTTTATTCGGGCGTGGTAAAAAGCGGCGATACGGTTTACAACCCGGTCAAGGGCAAAAAAGAGCGCATCGGCCGCCTGGTGCAAATGCACGCGAACGAACGCCAAAACATTGATGAAATTCGCGCCGGCGACATCGCCGCTGCGATCGGCTTGAAAGAAGCCACTACGGGCGAAACGCTTTGCGATCCCGGTAAGGTCATTACGCTCGAGCGCATGATATTCCCTGAGCCGGTGATTCACGTTGCCGTCGAGCCGAAAACCAAGGCGGATCAGGAAAAAATGGGCCTGGCGCTGAATCGTCTGGCGCAGGAAGATCCGTCATTTCGCGTGCGCACTGATCAGGAATCCGGTCAAACTATTATTTCCGGGATGGGCGAGTTGCACCTGGAAATCATTGTTGATCGGATGAAGCGTGAGTTTGGCGTCGAAGCCAATGTTGGCGCGCCGCAAGTCGCCTACCGTGAAGCAATTAAGAAGCTTGTCGAAATTGAAGGCAAATTCGTCAAGCAGTCCGGTGGCCGTGGTCAATATGGTCATGTATGGTTGAAGTTGGAGCCAAACGAGACCGGTAAAGGGTTCGAGTTCGTTGACGCCATTAAGGGCGGATCGGTACCGCGCGAATATATTCCTGCCGTCAATAAAGGTTTGGAAGAAACGCTTCCCAATGGCGTGCTCGCAGGTTTTCCGGTGGTCGATGTCAAGGTCACGTTATTCGATGGTTCTTACCACGAAGTGGACTCGAACGAAAACGCGTTTAAGATGGCGGCGTCCATCGCCTTCAAAGAGGGTATGCGCAAAGCAAGTCCGGTACTGCTTGAGCCGATGATGGCCGTTGAAGTCGAAACGCCACCAGAGTTTATGGGTAACGTCGTGGGCGATTTGAGTTCCCGTCGTGGGATGATCCAAGGCATGGACGATGTCGCTGGTATCAAAGTAATTAAGGCAGAAGTACCGTTGGCCGAAATGTTCGGTTACTCAACGTCGCTTCGTTCGGCAACGCAAGGTCGCGCTACGTACACAATGGAATTCAAGCACTATACCGAAGCGCCCAAGAACGTTGCTGAAGCGGTCATTAACAAGAAATAGTAAGGACGAAAATGGCAAAAGGCAAATTTGAGCGGACCAAACCGCACGTGAACGTAGGCACGATAGGTCACGTTGATCACGGCAAGACCACCCTGACGGCGGCGATTACATTAGTGCTGTCCAAGAAATATGGTGGCGAGGCCAAAGCGT
>JANOLP010000195.1:0-8287 GCA_031419835.1 Pseudomonadota bacterium
CGACCATCATGATGCCTAAGCTGGCGAGAACGCTCCTACACAATGGGTGCAGCGCGGCAATTATCGTTCCTAGGACTCTCGCCTTACGGCGGTTTCCTGTCGCGGTACCTTCGCCACCGGCGGCCTTGCCCATCGCAGTGGCGGTTTCCGAAACAGCCATCATTTGGCCACGGCGTTGGTTGAAGATGACGCGATAGAGGTTCTTGTTCATAATATTTCCAGTATTCGGTATTAAATTGAATGGGGTGTGGGTTGCGCCAGCATCGGTCGTGCCTGCCACCAGGTTTTGGCATGAAGTGGTGTTACGTTCTGGCCACGGAAGGTCATCACACGTAGTCCACGCTCATTGCCGCGGTGATAAAGGGCGCGGAAGCAAGAGTTGGGTAAAAGCGTCTCGATCGTCTTGCGGAATTCTGTGGAATGACCGAATGGGGTAAACCAATCGGTGATCCAAGTTCGGTCACCGCTATTCCAGTCTTCAGGACGAAGTGCCGCCGCGCATTGCAAATAGCGGCTTTCGGCATCGGCACTAAAGTTAGCCCACGCTAAATAAGCGACAGGTCGCACAGCGGTACCGTTAGGCGCAGATGCGAGTATGAATTGTTGCGCTTTAAGGGCAGGCAAGACCAGTTTGTTTAAAGCGTGCAACGGCAAATCACGATGGCGCGGTGTATGCATCCACAACCAAGTGACGGAACCGAGCACTTCGGCTTCGCTGTGGCCGGGCGCGCCCAACGCAGGCGCCGTGATAGTAAATGGGCCGCTTTGCATCGATGTGCCTTTCACTAAAAGCTAAGATTTACGTTAAATCCGGCGGTGCTGCCGGCGGTGCGGAAGAATTCCGGTTTACGCACCGGGGTGCCGAGGAAGAGGTCGTATTGCAAATTCTTGAACTGCCCCCGTAGACCGATGACGGCGCCGGTCAAGCGCTTGCCCACCAGTAACTCGCTGGAAGGACCGGCGACTTCGCCGTGATCCAGACCCAGATAAAATTCTTGGCCGGTTGCACCGATCGCCACACCCAATTCGTTGCGCAGGAACCAGCCGCGCTCGGCCGACAAGCTACTTTCGCCATCGAAGCCGCGCACGGTATAACGTCCGCCGATGGCGAAACGATCTTGCGGCGTCAGTGTCGTGCGGTTGTTTTGAATCCGCACAGAACCGACATAGCGAAGTGATTGTTCAGCGAGTTTGAAGGGCGCATTGATGTTGAGATCAGCGGTGACTAATGCGAAACGCGAGGTTCCTTCACCAAAGGCTTCTTCCGGTGCAGCCATCGATTCGAACGCGCCGGTGCCGCGCTTGTACGCCAGGTTGGCATCGACGGTTGCCGCGCCGACAAACTCACGGTGACCAACGGACCCTTCCCAGCCACCGACGATGCGCCGTTGCACCTCGACTTCGGTATCGTCGATGTAGTTATTCGACTTCCGTTGAAACGCACGGACGGCAACAGTCGACTTACGTTTCGCATCGCGGTAAATCAGTCGAGATAACTTAATCTCAGCGTTGTTACTCGTGCCGCGGTAAGTAAAGTCTTGCGTCGCACCGGCGACAGTCTGGTAGTAACGGCTGTTACTGACGGTTGCGCCGATAGTCCAATAATCGAACGGCACCGAATAGTGAACGGTGCTGCCGCGAGTGCCCCGCCGGCCTTCATCGCCGCCTCCCATGTCGTGATTCGCGGTGATATAAAACAGATCATTAATCGTCCACCCATTGTCGTAGCTTACGGTGATGCCGCCTTGGTACTTGCCGGTACTGTCGCCGCCGCTATCGTCAGCGCTCAAACCCAAGCGAAACGGATTACTTTGTTCGTAGCTGATCACTAGATCGCTGTAACCGGGTTTCGCGTCGGGGCCTTCGGCGGGTTCGATCTTGATGTCGGCTTTGGCGCTTGGGACGCGGAGGAAATTTTCTAGCGCTTGCTCGATGTCGCGCAGATTCAAGATGTCGCCTGGTTCGGCCGGTACGGCGTTCCAGGCATGGGCGCGGTTGGTCGTGCCGTGTGCGAAGCGGATGGCGTTGATTCGGCCGGGAATGACGGTGAGGGCCAGGACGCCGGTCTTGAGATCCTGCGGTTCGGCCAAGATTCGGCTGGTGACGAAGCCTTTAACAATCAGGGCATCTTGGGCGCGCTTGAGCAGTACGTTGATGCCTTGTGTGCCCAGACATTTGCCGATCGCAGAATCGTCGTGGGCTGCGCCGCCTAAACGGTTTAATATCCATTCGAAGCGTTGGCTCTCTTCGCCACGGAGTTCAATTTTATGGATGTCGAAACAAGGCGTTTCACCGATGGGCAATCGTTCCGGTGCAATCGGGCCAACTGCATCGGTGCGTATGTCCACTCGCGGCTGTTCACGCTCGCGGACTGCACGGTCACGTTCTTCTTGCCGGCGTAGTTCGTTGGCTGGATCAATGGCGCTGGGTAACGGGGCGGTTTGGGCGACGGCGAGACCGTCGACTAGACAAAGAGATAAGGCGAATGCAGCAGCGGCGATCGTTCGCGCCGATAGGGGCACGATACGCGCACTCGATAATCGTTGCTCAAATTTACGCATTTCAACTTCCTGGTTAAACAACATTCAATAAAACACCAGGAAGCCGAACATCGCGATCCGGGCCTACAATAGAACTGCAGGCCGCGGATAGGCGGTTCAACAACTCAACTGGTGGCTCCGCTGCCATAAAGCGTTTTTATTGTCGCGTTTGTTAGGCCGGAAGCTTTGCGTCCCTGTCTTTCGATCAGGTATGCCGCGTTTCAGTTACGTGCTAATTCAGAAGCGAATACTAGGCCATCCAATTCAATCCGATTGTGAAGATTTGTGAGAACTAGGCTGGATGGGGTTCCTCGGGCGACGCTACGACGATACAATCTTGGCGGTAAGCTACTGAATCGGGAAAGCGACGGTAGATGATGCCCAAGAATCGTCACTGTTGCCTGAATTTAGTCACATTGCGGCGCGCGAAATACCTGCTGTAGAAAACGCGGCGCGGCAATGTCTGCAGCAATATTAGTTTGATGGAGAACTCAAAGGTTGACGATCGATAAAGCGCAACGACGCCGAGAAAATACTGAATTGGTTGACACCAGCGGAATTCCGTTTACCGTCAGCGACGAAGGGCGATGCTTGAGTTTTAGAGAAACGGGTAAGCCGATGGTGGATTTTTATCCGGAGACTGGGCGGTGGCGGCGGATGAAACCAAAGTGGGTGGGCGGATTGGGTGCGCAGGCATTCTTGGACTGGTATCGGACGCAGGCTGACGATGGCGGCAAGTAACTATGCCGGAATAAATGATGTAAGACGTTATCGCCCATCATTGACGCGAGACGAATCGAAAGCCAATGTTTTAGGTGAAATTTCCGAATGTATGCCATCACCCGATTAAAGGCCGCGCGCAACGCCTGGTATTGGGCGGTGCATTTTTGGCGGCGCGGCAAACTTTACTTCAAGCGATTCTACGATCTCAAATCCGGCGGCTCGATGCAAGCGCGAGCGGCGGCCATCGCCTGGCGGGACGAACAAATCGCGCAAGCCGAGGTGTTGACGTTGAGGGATTTCCATGCCCAGCGCCGGTCGAATAACACCAGCGGCGTGCCGGGTGTGCACTTGGTCAAATCGGCCAGTCAGCCGGACGGCGCCTGGCAAGCCAAGATTACGTTACCCGATGGCCACAAAGTGCATAAAAGTTTTTCGATTCGGAAATTTGGGTATGCCGACGCGTTCGACCTGGCCGTCAAGGCGCGCACGGAATTGCTTGCGTTGGTTGACGATCGCCCCTATCTAATGCACCCCGTCGCCAAGCGGATGGCAGCGACGTGTGGTAAAAAATAAACTAAGCATCGCTTTCGCGCCACCCTGATCAATGAGTCGCCTGGCGATCTACATTCGATAAATTCTGCTCTCAAAAAACCGGGGTTTTGAGATTGAACGTCTGGTTCCGGACGCGATGTTCTAGCGTACGCCCGCCATGACGCTGGGTCGCGTGAACCTCGCGATCTATCGTCATCGAGCGCGCTATGTTGGGGTTAGTGTAAGTTGGCCCGGCGCGCGCTACCGGCGGGTATTGGCCGAAAGCCTTGCGTGACAGATGCGGCGGCACCACAAAACGCACCGCCAAACAAATGAAAACTTGAGGCCTATCCCAAAATTAGATGCGCTCAATAATTATTGCAATACCTTGCCCTACGCCGATACACATCGTGCATAGTGCATAGCGGCCTTGAACTCGCTGTAACTGATTCAGCGCGGTCGCGATCAATCGCGCACCGGAAGCACCGAGCGGATGGCCGACGGCAATCGCGCCACCATTGGGGTTCACCCGAGCATCATCGTCCGCCAAACCATGATCTCGTGTCACCGCTAAACCTTGTGCGGCGAACGCTTCGTTAAGTTCGATCACATCCATTTGAGAAATGTTCAGCCCGGTTTTTTCCAACACTTTGCGCATTGCCGGCGCCGGACCGAAACCCATGATGCGCGGCGCAACACCCGCCGTGGCCATGGCGAGCACCCGAGCCCTTGGAGTCAGTCCGTGTTGCTTAATCGCACTTTCCGACGCAAGCAAAATCGCGCAGGCACCGTCGTTCACGCCCGAGGCATTTCCTGCGGTCACGGTACCGTCTTCTTTCACTATGCCTTTCAGTTTTGCCAACGCCTCAAGACTCGTCTCACGCGGATGTTCGTCATTTGTGATGATCAACGGATCGCCTTTTTTCTGCGGCAAGTTCACAGGCATAATTTCGCTTTTGAAAAAACCTGCTTTAAACGCCGCCGCATAACGCTGCTGGCTGCGCAGCGCGAAAGCATCTTGATCGGCGCGCGCAATGTTGAAATCGAGCGCGACGTTTTCCGCCGTCTCCGGCATAGAATCGATGCCGTACATTTTTTTCATGAGCGGGTTAACGAAGCGCCAACCGATGGTCGTGTCCTCTATTTTTGCAGCGCGCGAAAATGCGCTCTCCGCCTTCGCCAACACGAACGGCGCCCGGGACATACTCTCGACGCCTCCGGCGATCATCAAATGCGTCTCGCCAGATTTAATCGCACGCGCGGCCGTACCGGTGGCTTCCATGCTCGATCCGCATAAGCGATTCACCGTCACACCCGGCACGTCGACCGGCAAGCCCGCAAGTAATGAGGCCATGCGCGCGACGTTGCGATTATCTTCGCCCGCTTGGTTTACGCAACCGTAGATCACATCATCCACCGCTTTCCAATCGACTTGCGGATTGCGTTCCATCAATGCTTTGATTGGAAGTGTCGCGAGATCGTCGGTACGAACGGAAGAAAGCGCGCCGCCATAGCGGCCGAATGGTGTGCGGATTGCGTCACAGATGTAGGCGTTGGACATTTTTACCTCGATGGAATAAAGGATGAAGGATGAGGGATGAGGGATGAGGGATGAAGGATGAATTTTTAAAACGATCGGGCTGTGACCCGCATCGGTATTGCCTCTCAGCCCGTGCCATGCTAAAAGCCGCATCAATACTTGCTCTCAGAGCATCGCTATTAATGGATTTACACGCTATGCGATAAAGCATTTTTTCGCTCTTAACCTTTCACTTTTCATCCCTCACGTATTTCAATCGTCGTTGCACCGGAAACAAATGCAAATCAAATCGCTTCGAAATCGCGCCCCACAATCCAGCGCGCAGTCTGACCACGATCACGATGGCCAGCAAACCTAAGCCGATTAAATACCAACTGCCGTAGTCGGAAAAGAATTTATTTAGGAACCAAAAAATCAGCGCGCCTAGGATAGGCCCTTCGATGGTGCCGATACCGCCGATCAGCACGATGAAAATCGTGAACGCCGTCCAGTTCACACCAAATGCGACGTCGGGGGAGATGCGCAGATTGCTCAGATAATACAGCGCGCCCGCCAACCCCGCGCCGAAACTGGCCAGCACATAAACGATTAGCTTGGTCGATTTTACGTTGATACCCTGGCTTTCGGCCGCCACTTCGCTATCGCGGATAGCAGTGAGCGCTAGCCCAAACCTGGAGCGTAACAATCCATAAACCAAACCTACCGCGAAAATGACAGCGCTTAAAGCAAGCCAATAGGTAATCATTTCTCGCGTGGCTTTGGGGATACCCGCAAGTGCGGTCAAGCTCGTGCCCGAGCCGCCGCCGAGTGCGGAAATATTCGCGAAAAATAGGCGAAAGACTTCGGCGACAACCCAGGTACCAATTGCAAAATATCCACCTTGCAATCGAAATACAAATCGTGAAGTTGGAAATGCAAATAGTGCGGCGATCAACGCCGCAAGCGGCACCGATAAAAATGGATTGACGCCAAGTTTATTGGCAAGAATCACTAAAAAGTATCCGCCCAATCCGACAAACGCTTGCTGGCCGATCGACACCATCCCGCCGTATCCCGCGAGCAAATTCCACATCATCGCGAACACCAAATAGCAGGCGATTTCCACCACTTCGCGCATCCATCCGGAGTTTCCCCACCACGGGAGCGTCACTGCTGCGGCGAATAAAACGACGCCAACGATACTCGCGATTCGGCTTGCACGGGTAGCGCGCTCAACGGAAAAATTCGTGGGATGTCTCGATGCGTTCATCATTTAGTTTTCGGAAATAACCCGCTGGGTCGAACAATTAGCATCGCAAGAAAAACAAAATGGCCGAATAGAATTCCCCAGCCGGGATCGATACGAAAGCCAATCGCCTGCGCAACGCCGAGGATGATCCCGCCGGAAAACGTTCCCCAGAACGAGCCCATGCCGCCGATGATCACCGCCTCAAACGCGTAGAGCAGCAAGCCAGGGCCGTCCGTCGGCGCGATGGTGGTGCGCATGCCTTGCAGCACACCGGCAATCGCAATCAACACGAACGCGATCGCGGTGGCGAGCGCATAAACGTGTTTGTGATCTAAGCCCATCAATTGCGCCGCTTCTTTATCGTCGCTCGTCGCGCGAAAGGCGCGGCCGATCGCGGTGTTGCCGAACAGCCATTGCATCGCCGCCGCTGCGCCAACGGCCACGACAAAAATAATCAGCGGCAACACGCCAACAAAAAGGTTTTCCGTGAGCTGCACGCTTTTCGTTTCTAGTCCCAACACGCTGATCGAACGCGTGTCGGCCGAAAAGATTTCCATCAATAAATTTTGAATCACAATCGAGAGCCCGAACGTGACAACCAACGACGGTAGCGGATCGTTGCCGAGCGTGCCATTTAATATGCCGCGCTGAAGTCCATAGCCGAATACAAATGCAAGTGGCAGCAACAGAAGCAGCGCGATCCACAGATTCAAGCCCAAGCTCGCCGTCGCAGCAAATGCGGCGAACGCGGTCAAAATAATAAAATCGCCATGTGCGACATTGGTCAGTCGCATCACGCCGAACATCAGCGATAGGCCCATCGCGAACAGCGCGTACAGCCCGCCCAGCATTACGCCTTGCACAATCGTGTTGATCCACTCGATCATTGAGTATCGTATGAATGAGCGACGGCTTGCCCCTCACCGCGGCTCTCTCCCCGCAAGCGGGGCGAGGGGACACTCCCTCTCGCGCCAAGGCAGGAGAGGGTTGGGGTGAGGGTGAGCGCGGTTGATGAGAAAATTGTCATATATTTAAATGAGACTCAATCGTTGCGTACCCCGCTCATACGCCGAAATAGGCGCTGGAAATTTGCTCGCGCGTGACTTCGTTTGATTTTCCGCTCAGCGACACCTTGCCTTCTTGAAAACAATACAGTCGATTCGACACGCGCTGCGCCAGGCCGACATCCTGCTCAACAATGATCGCCGTCAAGCCACCGGCGGTAATTTTCGGCAGCGCATCGTAAATATCTTTCACCACGATCGGTGCAAGCCCGAGCGAAAGCTCGTCGCAGATTAACAATTTCGGATTGGCCATCAACGCGCGGCCGATCGCGACCATTTGTTGCTGCCCGCCGGAAAGCGACAGACTTGGCACGTTACGTTTCTCGCGCAGGATTGGAAAGAGTTCGAATACTTTCTCTAGATTCCACGGCCCAGCACGTTTGGTGTAGGCGCCTAGCAATAAATTTTCTTCCACACTTAAACTTTTAAACAAGCGCCGACCTTCGGGCACCATCGCGATTCCCAGTTCGACGATTTTTCCCGGCGCCCACCCGCCAATGGCGTTTCCCTCGAACATCACATGATCACGGGCCGCGCTGATGAGTCCCGTCAACGTTTTGAGGAACGTCGATTTACCGGCACCATTCGCACCAATAATCGCAATCAGCTCGCCGGCATCGACTTCAAAATCGATCCCGAACAGCGCTTGAAAATCGCCGTA
>JANOLP010000196.1:0-20218 GCA_031419835.1 Pseudomonadota bacterium
CCGATCAGTTGCGTCGCGACTTTGTAACCGCCGCCGCCGCTGGGGAACAACTCGATGACTTGGTTGTAGGCGAGGGAAATAATGAATACCGTCACCGCCGTGGCGAGCGCCAAGTAAAGCCCGAAATGCGCGTGACCGCCGAGCGCAAGGAAACCGAGCTCGGGGCCGTAGGCGGCGGACGAGAGGCCGTCCGCGCCCAGTCCGACCCAGGCGAAGAATGCGATCAACGCGATGTGGCGGCGCGTCTCCGGATTCATCGGATCACGCGGAGGACCGAAGAAAAAATTACGGATGCTGCGAAGCGTATTAGTGGGCACGGCGAATGTTATGGCAAATTATTTTGGGGATGCTCGAAACGGCAATTCTCATGCGGTTCTTCAAGGGCATTGGACTGAGAGGCAAGACTGGCGCGGGTCGTGGCGTGGCGATTACTTCAAACTTCTTCAACGCGATGGGGATGACTCGGACGAATACCCAGTTGCTTGAGTTTTCGGTACAAGTGCGTGCGTTCTAATCCGACCTTATCGGCGACCCGCGACATATTGCCGTTCTCGAGTCGAATATGATGTTCGAAATAAATTTTTTCGAACACATCACGCGCATCGCGCAGCGGCAAATCCAGCGGCAGGGCTTGCGCGAGCATTTGCGCTGGCGTTTCGGTCGGTGAAAATTGTGGGGCGATACGTGCAACGTCTTCAGCGGTAATTTCAGGCGTGAGTCCGGTGACTGCCAGGGTTTTGACTGCGTTAGCCAACGCCGGCAAGTTTCCCGGCCAGTCCAAGTGACGCAGCGCGTTTAATGCGCCGCTGGAAAAGTGACACAAGGGCACGTCTTTCGTTTCGACCAATTGCGCCAACATCATGCCGGCAATATCGATAATGTCGTCAGCATGCTCGCGCAGCGCAGGCACCGGCACGGTGATCATGCTCAGTTTCGCCGCCAAATCGGCGTCGAATTTATCCTGCTGGACTAAGCCGGGCAACGGCTTTGCCGTGGCGCACACCAGCCGCGTGTTGTTTTTATCGATCTTGCCGATCAAGTGCTGTAGGCCGCGCTGCTCGGCGCGCGACAATTCGGAAATTTCCGAGAGGAACAAAATGCCGTCACGCACATCATTGAGAATCGCAAACGGATTGTCCGTCAGCCAGGTGTTGTTATCCGGCGCCGCCCAGGCCGCATTGCTTTGCTGCAAATAGCGTGCACAGATTTCGACGCCACAACCTTTTTCGCCCACCAGCAAAACCGGAAACTTGCGATTGGCGATTTGCTCGAGGCGTTTTTTCAGATCAAGAATGATCTGCGATTTGCCGAGATTGCCGAGTTCAAGTCCGGTGCGCGCGAATCCTTGGCCACGCAATAACGCGCGGCTAACGGCGGCGAGCAGCTTGGGCATCGCGATGGGCTTTTCCAGGAAATCGAAAGCACCGACTCGAGTCGCTTCGACGGCGGTATCGATCGTGCCGTGACCGGACATCATCACGACGGGCATCGTTAGCAATCCGGCGGCAGACCATTCCTTGAGCAGGCTGATGCCGTCGGTATCGGGCATCCAAATATCCAGCAACACCATGTCGGGTCGCGCCTCGCGGCGCATTGCGCGCGCTGCCGTCGCATTCTCCGCGAGTTTCACTTCGTAGCCCTCGTCAACCAGGATTTCAGACAACAATTCGCGGATGCCGACTTCGTCGTCGACCACAAGTATTTGGTTACCCATTATCTAGCAATGATTAGCCGGGGCGGTGCGCCCCGTTTTTCCCTGTAAACCGCGAAATAGTACACCGGAATGCACAAGTGTTGCGAAAAAGATACAAGCTGACTTCCCAATTTGGCTTTTCTACGGACCATTAAGCCGCTTTCGCCCGCGGCAGTTGGATGCTGACACTCGCGCCTCGCGGCGCCACGTTAGCCACTTGAATGCGGCCATGATGCTCTTCGACAATGCGCTTTACGATGGCGAGGCCTAAGCCTGTGCCTTTGGGTTTCGTCGTGACGTAAGGCTCAAATACCCGCGATAGAAGTGCGTCGGAAAAGCCGCTGCCGTTGTCCGAGATCGATAGGCGGATGCCCGAATCGTTTTCTTCTGTTTTGATTTTTACGCTCGGATTGCTGACTTCCGCCAGCGCGTCCAACGCATTTTGTATCAAGTTATGCAACACCTGGCGCAATAGTTTTACGTCGCCATTGATTTTCGGCAATTCCGGATCAAGCTCAAGCGAAATTCGCACGCCCATCGTTTCATATAGCACTAATACTTCGCGAATTAGGCCATTTAGGTCGAGCATTTGCCGATTCATGCGCGAGGTACGCGCGTATTCCGCGAAATCGTCCACCATGCTTTTCAACGCACCGACTTGATTGACAATAGTATGGGTCGCGCGATTGAGCAGCGTGGTATCAGCAACGTCAAGATGCGGCGCGAGTTTGTGTTGCAAACGCTCGGCCGCGAGTTGTATCGGCGTCAGCGGATTTTTGATCTCGTGCGCGAGACGACGCGCCACTTCACCCCACGCGGCGTCGCGCTGCGCTTGCATTAAATGCGTGATGTCGTCGAACACAACAATGTAACCACTGTCGATATTCGCCGGCAGTCGCGTGCCACGAACCAACAATGTTCGCTCGCCGGACTTACCCAAAAATTCAATTTGTTTTTCCCACGTCTTGCTGCCCGTGCTGCCGAATTCGCCGACAATTTCCGTCACCAGCGACTTCAACTCCGGCATGACATTGCCCCAATCTTGCAGGTGAATGCCGCGTAGCTGGCTGAGCTTGATCTGCAGGATATCGGTAGCGCTCGGGTTAACGGTGCGCAACATGAAGCGCTCGTCAAATGCCAGCACGCCGGCCGAGAGGCGGCCAAGAATATTCTCCAAATAGAATTTCGCGTTTTCCAACTGCTGTTGATTGCGCGTGACCTGCTCCGAAGTTTCGCTCAAGCGCCGCATCATGGTATTAAACGATTGCGTTAGAACGCCTAATTCATCGCGGCTTTTGACTGGATTGACTTTGCTGAAATCGCCTTTGCCCACCGCGCGCGCGCTTTCCGCCAACATGCCCAACGGCGCGCTAAGGCGTTCGCTCAACATGATTGCCAACGCCACTGCGACCAGCAATGTGAGTAGTAGCGAAAGCGTTAATGCTAAGCCGAATAACGATCGCAAGCCCGATCGCGCTAATGCGATTTCCTTGTATTCACTGCTTACCGCGCGAACCGTTTCTGCGTCTTGCGCCAAACTTGCTGGGGCATAGTCCAACACTTGTAGCGCACGTACACCATCTTCAATACCGACATGATCGATCGGTACGACGACCCGCAACACATAGTGGCCCGGCGAATCGCCGGCGTCGACCGCGCGATAGGATTGCGTGTTGCGTACTTGGCGTAATATTTTTGAGTTCGGCATATCGGGCGCTAGGCCGGCACGCTCGCTGCCGGAGAACGCGATGACGCGGCCGCGCCCGCTAATCAGCGTGACTTCTTCAACGCCGCCTTCTTCGCGCAACTGATTGACGACAGAAACCAGATCGCCCGCCGGGACGTCGACGAGTTGACCGCCCATGTACGCCGCTTTTGCTTCCAATTCTTTTAGCAATCGATCGAACGTTGTGCGGCCAAGATTGAGGCCGCTTTCCAGGCCTTTTTCAACTTTGACGTTGAACCACGATTCGATGCTTTTGGAAAGAAACTGGACTGACAAAACGTAGACCAATATGCCCGGAATCAATGCCATCAGCGCAAGGATGGTGAGCAAACGCTGCGTCAAGCGTGAGCCGAACACATGGCCTTTGACTTTTCGGCGCAACGACCAAAGCTGATAGATGATGATCAGAATTAATCCGACTGCCAGCACGCCGCCCATGGCGAGCAGCCATGGATAACTGCGCGCAAACATCGTTGTATTGGAGCTGGCTTGCGAAATTAAATAGATCAGCCCGATGCCGATGGCGGCGCACGCCGCTAATAGCCAGCGTAGCCCGCGGGAGCGTGCATTGTCAGAGAGCGACGTCGAATACCCATTCATTGGAATCCAGCTTCCAGTCTGCCGCCGTCACCGCCTTGAGTTGAAACGGTTTTGGAAGCTGTGTTACATCAAGCCACATCCGCACTGACGCGCGATAGGCGTTTTCTTTATTTAGCGCGTTGGGCGCCACCAGAATTTGATCACGTAGTTGCGCCAACGCCGCCTCGGCGTCATCGAGTGCCGTGAAATTCTGATAGCCCTCTCCTGAGCTAACACGATACTGCCGTGTAAGCGAATTATACGAGAGCTTACGCGTTTCTTCAGCGGCCGCGATGGTTTCGCTAAACCACCACCAGCGCGGCCGCCAGATGCGGCTTTCCATGACAAAAAAAAGCACCACGCCGCGCTCCAATGCTTCTTCGAGCGTGCGATTCAACTTAAGCTCAAAATCGCCGTTCATCGTGTAACCCTGTTTAGCGACGGCGAGGTTGGCTCGCTTCACGGATAATTCGCCGGCTTGCGCATGAGTGAAAACAGCGACGACGATGCTGAGGAAAAAAATAAATCGAGTAACTTGGCCGCCTAGGCCGGTGCCGCGACTAGCGCTTTTGCAACAGCGCGTAAAAAAATCCGTCGCTGGTTTCGCTTGGCAACAATTGCAAGCCGTTGTGGTCGGCGTTGGGAAGTGGCAATAACAATGCATCGGAATGAAGTCGGCAAAATTCAGTAACTTGCCTTTGGTTCTCGTCCGCAAAAAGGGAACAAGTAGCGTACAGCAATTTGCCGCCAGGGGTCAGCGTCTGCCACAAAACCGATAGCAGTTGCGCTTGTTGTTGTGCGAATGATGCAACATCGGTGGACCGACGCAGCCATTTTATGTCGGGATGGCGCTTAACTACGCCCGATGCGGTGCAAGGCGCATCGCAAAGAATCCGGTCGAAAGCTTGGTTGTCCCACCATTTGTCGAGCTTGGTGACATCCGCGGCCTGAACCTTTGCCTTTAGACTCAAGCGATTGAGGCTGTCGCTTACTTGCGATAGGCGTTCGGCGTCTTTGTCAATTGCGGTCAGTTCTACGTCGGCAAGTTCAAGAATGTGTCCGGACTTACCACCCGGAGCGGCGCAGGCGTCCAGCACGCGTTGCCCCGGAGCGAGATCGAGCAGATGGGCGGCGTACTGCGCACTTTGGTCCTGGATCGACACCGCGCCATCGGTGAAGCCCGGTAGCCGCTCGATTCCGACTGGATGCGCGAGCACGACCGCACTGTGCTCGCCGAGCGATGCGTCAATACCGGCATTGGCTAGTTGCTGCAAATAGGTTTGCGCGTCATACATACGACGATTGACCCGCAAGGTCATCGGCGGATGCTGATTTCCAGTCGCGAGAATAGATTCCCACTGCTCCGGATATTGCAAGCGAACCTTTTCGATCCACCAGGCCGGATAGGAAAGTCGCGCTTCGACGTCGTTTTGTATCGCCGCAGAAAGCGCGTCGCTTTGTCGCAAATAACTGCGCAACACACCGTTTACCAGCCCCTTGAGATGGGGTTTGCCAATGGCTTCGACAGTTTTCACCGCGTGGTCAACAATGGCGTGGGACGCGGACTTGCTATGGCGTAGTTGAAACAGCGTGACAACCAGAAGCGCGAAAACCTCGGGTTCTTGCAACGGACGCGCAATTAATTTCTCGAGAATTGCCTTTAGTTCGCCGTAAAATCGCAGCGAACCAAAGCTGATATCTTGGATAGCACCACGCTCACTTGCGGTGAGTGTGGTGTTCTGCGACCAGGTTTTTTTTAAGACGCGATCGAGGTTGCGGCCGGCGAGAACCTCGTTGACCGCCTGACTCGCCAGCCGCTGAATTAGGATCAAGCGCGCGCCATGGCCTCAAGCCGAGCGATGCGTTCGCCGGTGTCGGGGTGGGTGCTGAACAATCCCGCGAGGTTGCCGCCGGAGAGCGGATTCATGATCATCATCTGGCCGGTTTCCGGATGGGCTTCCGCCGCAGGCATCGGAATGCCTTTGGCGTAGCGATGAATTTTATCTAACGCCGAAGCCAAGGCTTGCGGATCGCCGGAAATTTCCGAGCCGCCGCGATCGGCTTCGAATTCGCGGGCGCGCGAGATCGCGAACTGAATTAACATCGCCGCAATCGGCGCCAAAATCATCACCAAGATGCCGCTGAAGCCGCCGCTGTGGCCTTCTTCATTCGAACGATTGCCGCCGAAAAACATGCCGAATTGGGCAATGGAAGAAATCGCACCGGCGACCGTCGCTGAAATCGTCGACGTCAAAATATCGCGATGCTTCACATGCGCCAATTCGTGCGCCATCACACCGCGCAGTTCGCGCTCGGAGAGAACTCGCATAATGCCGGTCGTCGCGGCGACGGCGGCGTTCTCGGGGTTACGTCCGGTGGCGAACGCGTTCGGCTGATCTTCGTTGATGATGTAAACGCGCGGCATCGGCAACTCAGCTTTGATCGCGAGTTCTTTCACCATGCGATAGTAGCTGCCGCCGCTGGCTTCATCGACTTCCTGCGCGTTGTACATGCGCAGGACCATTTTGTCGGAGAACCAATAGGCGTAGAAATTCATGCCGACCGCGATCAACAGCGCGATCATCATGCCCATGCCGCCGCCGATGGCCGCGCCGACCATGCCGAACAGCGCGACGATGCCCGCCATCAAAATGCTGGTTTTTAGCCAATTGCCTAACATTGTCTTCCTTTCGATGTAGTGAACGGCTATTTGTTCCCGCTGTATATGCGGTTAAGAGCGAGATTTTCAACCGTTGTTCCCGCCGTTGGATGAATTTTATCCGAACGAATCATCTGCTCGCGCGGCCGCTATCTCGGTACTTTAAAACATGTAACAATGCAGTGAATGTCCTGTGGCCCAAGTCTGCCATAGGATAAACCACCGGAGGAGCCATTCATGAAACAACATCGAAACGGGTTTCACATCGAGCGCGGCATGCGTCAGGGTTATGAAACCGAATCGCCCATTCCCACCAAACTCGTTTCCAACGAGGAATTTCAGCCGCAACCGCAAACGCCGGCGCAGCGCGAGGTGGAGCAGCGTGTTCTGGCGCGCGCCGATGAGTTGGCGCCGCGCTTAGGCTTAAGCCGCCGCGAATTTTTGCGCACCGGCAGCGGCATGGCGACGGCATTCCTGGCGATGAACACGGTGTTCGGGAAGTATTTCAACGTCAGCGAAGCAGAAGCCGTGGAGATCGAAGCGGCGCGGGCCGCGACCGGCGACCCCTATTTTATTTTCGATGTGCAGTTGCACTACGTCGGCGATCGCTTCGATCCGCAGAATGAAGAAGCGCAGCGCAAAGGTGCCGTCACCAAAGGCGGGCTAATGGGCCTGCGCAAACGCGCACAGAACTTCAATCCGGCGCTCAAATCCGACAGCGGCACGCTGCAAGATTTATCGTGGCAAAACTTCATCAAGGAAGTTTTCTTCGATAGCGAAACCGCCATCGGTTTGATTTCCACGCCGCCCGGCCCCTATCCCCAAGAAGCCGTCGTGCCGCCGAAAGAAATGACACTTGTCCGCGATGAAATCAATCGCGTCACGCAATCGCAGCGCATGTTGTCCCACGGCCTGGTGACGCCGCAGCTTGGCAAAAGCGATTTGGATTTCATGGCGATGCAAGCGCAAGAATTGAAAGTCGACGCGTGGAAAGCCTACACCGGCTCGTGCCCGAAAGGTTTCGAGCATGGCTGGTTTCTCGACGACGAAAAAATTGCCTATCCCGCGCTCGAACAGGCGCGCAAGCTGGGCGTGAAGCGCTTTTGCGTGCACAAGGGCATTCCCCTCGGCACAGTGGCCGACTACAACCATCCGCGCGATCTCATCAAAGCGGCGAAGGATTTTCCCGATATCGATTTCATGGTGTATCACTCCGGATTTCTCAACATCAACGCGCCCAAGCCCAACGGCGAAGTGCCGTGGACCACGGAGTTTTGTGAGATGAAAAAGAAAGAACCCGGCATCAAAAATATCTACATGGAACTCGGCTCCACGTTTGCGCAACTGGTTTCCACCAACCCCGCCGCGTGCGCGCACTTGCTCGGGCAAATCATCAATGCGTTCGGCGACGATCATCTGCTGTGGGGCACCGATTCCATTTGGTACGGCACGCCGCAATGGCAAATCGAAGCCATGCGCCGCTTCCAAATCCCCGATGAATTGATCGAGAAGCACGGTTACGCGCCGCTCACGCGCGCGATGAAAGAAAAGATTTTCGGCCTCAACAGCGCGAAGATTTTCAACGTCGACGTTGCCGCAAAACGCAACGAAATGCCGAAGGATTTTCTAAGCCAGATGAAAATGGCGTATCTCGACGAAGGCGCGCGGCCGAGCCATCGCTGGTATGGGTGGGTGACGACGTAGGTAAGCCAGGAGGCAATCGTGGAGCGCCTTTGCAAGCATGCCGTGCCAGGAGCCAGTATCCGCGCGGCTCTTGGCGCCACGGCTCTATTACCAATTCGTCGTCCCCGCGAAGGCGGTGATCCAGCGTCGTTAGCTGAAAGACACTGGATTCCCGCCTTCGCGGGAATGACGAACTGAGCCTATTTGCCGCATCTTTGGACGATTCAGAAAAAACCGAGTTAACGCCCGCCAATGACAACCCATGGTATTGGTTGGCGACACTTTATGGCGAACAAACCGGCGAAGACATTGACGAGGAGCTTGTAAAGAAAAACCGCATTGCTTGGAACCGCTGGGTCGCGGAGGCATTTAGCGCAGGAAATCGAATTGCTCTACTCGAAAACGGTTTCAACGAAATTGAACTAACGCTATTTTCTGACATTGAGAAAAAAGAACACTACGTAGCCGTCTTAAAAAGATCAGGTCGCGAATCCATTGCGCTTCCCAAACCATCAGAAACGGTGGATTTTTCCTCAAATCGTTTTGATCATTCTTGTTCATTTGTTGGCTATCTCTTTCCGACTGAAGTCGGTTTCCATTCGGCAATATTTTGCGGGAATGCCTACTTCGAGTCGGCAACATTTAGCGGGCTCGCTAATTTTGGGCCCGTAACATTTGGCGGGAATGCTGATTTTGGGTCGACAACATTTAGCAACACTGCTTATTTCGATTCGGCAAAATTCAGTGATGGTGCTAATTTTGGGTCGGTAACATTTTGCGAAAATGCTTTTTTCGGTTCATCAACGCTTAGCGGGGGCGCTAATTTTGGGTCCGTAATATTTAGTGGTTATGCTCAGTTCGCTTGCGCAACCTTTACTGGGTATGCTCATTTCGAGTCGGCAACAGTTCGCGAGCATGCTGATTTCAAGTCAGCTAAATTTGATTCTGATGCAAATTTTGTCAATACAAAATTTTTATCGACAACGGGATTTTCCGATGCGGTATTTCGAAGTGCAGTACCGAGATTTTTCGGTGCGACATTGCACGAAGGTACCGAGTGGCACGGAGTTGAATGGCCACCCGCGATTGCCAATCGCCATGATGATGGCGATAGGAAAGATGCTGCTCAAGAACAGGTGTACGCCTACGAACGCCTTAAACAGGAAATGGAAAAGCTCAAAAAGCACGAAGACGAGCAATTCTTTTTTCGCAAGGAGTTGCGCGCGCGGCGCGAGTTGTACACTTGGCGTTCGACCTATTGGGGGCTCAATTTTCTCTACGAAAAACTGAGTAACTATGGTTATGGGGTTGTTCGACCGTTGGTCGCTTTTGCGGCGTTGTTCTTGGTTGGTTTTGCGCTTCTCGCGATCGACCCATTTGGATTTGCCGGTAGAAAGCTAACTAAGTGGGATGCTGCATTTACCAGCTTAGCAAATATGTTCGGAAGCATTCCGCTGAAAACACTCGCCGACTATAAGACGGATAAAACGTTTGCGTACTCAGCAGAAATCTTCGCGATATTTCAAACCATCGCCGGCGCGGTGTTATTGTTTTTCTTTTTCCTCGCGTTGCGCAATCGATTCCGCTTGCGTTGATTTTTACAAGCGGCGCGAGTTAGCTGCTCGGAGCAACCCCTTCCCCTTCAAGGGGAAGGCGGGGATGGGGATGGGTTTAAGCTGCGAAATAACCCATCCCCACCTTTATCCTCCCCTTGAAGGGGAGGAGGGAACACGTGAATCGACCGGCGGAAAGGTCAAACCCCCGCGCCCCCCGTAACGCTAGGGGGTTTACCACTTTTAATCATTTCGCAGCAATGTACTGAGTTGTCGAAAACGGGTGCTGGCCAGAGAGCCAGTATCTATGCGGTTCTTCGCGGGTATCAACTACCGAAGCGCTCTCCGGTGGCGAACTTGTTTCCGGCGAGAAATTCCTTGGTGCTGAGGCGTTTGCCGCCTGGGCGTTGGAGTTCGAGAATTTCCAGCGTGCCAACGCCGCACCCGACAATCAAACGGTTGGCGTCCGTGACGCGCAGCGCCCCCGCTACGCCACCTTCATCGGCGACGCTTTTCGCCCGCCAAATTTTCAGCGCTTCGCCGCGCCACGGGGTTTGCGTCACGGGAAACGGTTGCAGCGCGCTGATGCGCCGCTCGATTTCTTGCGCCGGTAAGTTCCAGTCGATGACGGCTTCTTGTTTGAGAATTTTTTCGGCGTACGTTACGCCCGCGCTGGGTTGCGGCGTGGCGGGCAATTCGTTTTTTTCCAATTTCGCCAGGGCTTCGACGATGAGCTTCGCGCCTTGGGCGGCGAGCTTGTCGTGCAGCGTGGCGGCGGTGTCGTCCGGGGCAATGGGCATTTTGCCGACCAACAACATCGGGCCGGTATCCAAACCCGCTTCCATCTGCATAATCGTGATGCCGGTTTCTTGATCCCCGGCCAGAATGGCGCGCTGAATCGGCGCGGCCCCGCGCCAACGCGGCAACAGCGAGGCGTGAATGTTAATGCAACCGCGATTCGGAATTTCGAGCGCGGCTTGCGGCAAAATTAAACCGTAAGCGGCGACGATCATTACGTCCGCGTTCACGGCGGCGATTCTGGCTTGGGCTTCGGTCGACTTCAGTGTTACCGGCTGAAAAACTTCGATGCCATGTTTCAGCGCGAGTTGTTTCACGGCACTGGCCGTTTCCTTCATGCCTCGTCCTGCAGGGCGATCTGGTTGAGTGAGCACTAGCTTTACATCGTGCTTCGCGGCGATCAGCGCGGCGAGCGCGGCGGCAGCGAAATCGGGCGTACCCGCGAAAATTAGGCGCATTTACGCATGCCCTGCGAGGCAAATCCAGCGCGGCTCTCCAGGCATGCATTGCCAGGAGTCAGTATCCAAGCGGCTCTCGACGATGGCCTCACGCAGCGCGCTTCTGCGCCTTTCTCATCTTGGTGCGAATGCGGTTTTGCTTGAGCAGCGATAAATATTCGACGAACACTTTGCCTTTGAGATGATCCATTTCGTGTTGGATGCACACTCCGAGGAGTTCATCCGCATCCATCTGAAAGGTTTTGCCGTTACGGTCAAGTGCTTCGACCGTGATTTTTTCGGCGCGCGTTACATTGTCAAAAATCCCCGGTACCGACAGGCAACCTTCTTCGTGTTCAGCGACGCCTTCGGCTTTGATTAGGCGGGGATTAATGAATGTCTTCAGATCATTACGTTCTTCGCTGATATCAATCACGATAATCTGGCGATGTTCGTCGACCTGGGTTGCCGCCAACCCGATACCGGGTGCCTCGTACATGGTTTCGGCCATGTCGTCGATTAACTTGCGCACGGTATCGTCTACGTCTTCGACCGGCTTGGCAATGCTGTGAAGCCTGGGATCGGGATACTTAAGAATATTGAGAATTGCCATAAAATCTTGCTAATTTAACAAATTATGTGCACAATCTAGTAAATCACTTTAGGCTTTTTGCCTGACATAACGATAGGACTGACTATGAGACGTATTATATCCCTTGTCATTCTCGTCTGCTGCTTTGCGCTGCCCGTAAACGCGGACGAACTCAAGCTAAAAGAAGGTGCGCCTGACATCTATACGGTGGTCAAGGGCGACACGCTGTGGGATATTTCCGGGAAATTCTTGGAAAGCCCGTGGCGCTGGCCGGAAATTTGGAATCTGAACAAAGAAGAGATCAAAAATCCCCATTGGATTTATCCGGGCGACGTCATTGCCCTGGATAATAGCGGCGCCAATCCGCGCCTGCGTTTGCTACGTGATGGCCAAGAAGTTGCCGGTGACGGCAGCGAAGGTTCGGAAAAATATGGCCCGCGCGTTCGCGGCGAAGCGCTAGAAGCGGGTGCCATTCCCAGCATCCGCGCTCAAGACATCGAGCCGTTCTTGTCGAAACCGCTGTTCGTCCAAGAAGGTGCTTTGAAGTTGGCGCCGGCGATTTTGGCATCCGAAGACAATCGTGTGATCGTCGGCAAGGGAAATATCGCCTACGTCGAAGGCATCGACAGCAGCAAAGGCCGCGATTGGTACATTTACCGTCCGGGCAAGAAACTCTATGACCCGGACAACGACCGCGTCATTCTCGGCTATGAGGCCGTCTACGTCGGCGATGCGTATATTAAGCGCTTTGGTAATCCAGCGACCGCCGATATCGTGCGTTCCAAGTTCGAAGTGAATCGTGGTGATCGCTTGATCAACGCCGATGAAGACGCTTACATCGCCTACGTTCCGCACGCGCCAGACAAAATGGTGAAAGGGCGAATTGTGTCGGCATACAATTCCGTCAATGAAGTCGCGCAAAATTCCATCATCACCATTAATCGCGGCAAGCGCGACGGCATGGAGCTTGGCCACGTGCTGGCCGCCTACCGCAATGGCGATTGGGTTAAGTCGGAGTTAGATCCGCGCAAAAAACTAAAATTGCCGGACGAGCGCGTCGGGCTGGTTTTCGTGTTCCGCGTGTTTGACAATCTTTGCTATGCGTTGGTGTTGCAGAGCTCACGCCAATTCAATCTGGGTGACGTCGTCCAGACGCCCTAGCCATGACGGGTGACGACGCTGCAGCGTGGATTCGCCTAAGTGTCGTCCCTGGGCTAGGGGATCAAAGCCTCAGAAAGTTACTCAAGCTGTTCGGTTCGCCCGAAACGATTCTCGCGGCGAGTGAATCAAGTTTGGCACAGGTCATCGGCAATAAACTCGCCGATCGCATCAAGTCCCACGACAGCGACGAAATCACCAACAAGACCTTAACGTGGCTCGATCATCCGAACCACGCCATCGTCACCTTAGGTGATGCCGGTTATCCGGCGTTGTTGCTTGAAACTGAAGATCCGCCACCGTTACTGTATGTCGTTGGGAAGGTTGAATTGATTCAAGCCAAAGCGATCGCAGTCGTGGGCAGTCGCAATGCGACAGCACAAGGCGTTAGCAACGCCGAGAACTTTTCCAAAAGTCTGAGCGCATCCGGGCTAACAGTCGTCAGCGGCATGGCGCTCGGCATTGATACCGCGGCGCACCGCGGCGGTTTGGCCGGTTTGGCCAAAAGCGTCGCAGTCGTCGGTACCGGTCTGGATCGCGTTTATCCGGCGCGCAACAAAGAACTTGCCCACCAACTGGCACAGCACGGCGCCTTAGTTTCTGAGTTCGCGCTGGGCACACCCGCGTTGGCGAATAATTTTCCGCGCCGCAATCGCATCATTAGCGGCTTGAGCCTTGGTTGCCTCGTGGTTGAAGCGGCGGTTTCGAGCGGATCGTTAATTACGGCAAGACTCGCGTCGGAACAAGGTCGCGATGTGTTTGCCATTCCCGGCTCGATTCATTCCGCGCTGTCAAAGGGCTGTCACCAATTAATCAAACAGGGCGCCAAGTTGGTCGAGCGCGCTGAGGATATTTTGGAAGAGCTGAACTGGGTGCAGCGTGCGATGCAATCCAGCCTCGTAATTGATCCAATCGAAAGCGATGACCCGGTTCTCAAACACCTAGGCCACGACCCGGAACCACTTGATGTTTTAGTCGCCAGAACTGGGCTGCAACCGGAACAAATCAGCGCGAGATTATTAGAGCTTGAATTAGCGGGCGTCGTGCAAACGCTACCCGGTGGGCGCTATCAACGGCTGGTCAGATGAACGCCGCTTAGTCGTCGAGGTTGTCGACCAGTTTATAAAGCCGGTTATCTTCCTTGTCGATGCGTGTTTGCAACGCGGTCAAAACAAACTTCATTTCGCCAACGAATGTCACCGGATCTTTCTCAATTAATGCGGCGGTCAGCCAGCGTTGATTAAATTTCGTAAAGTCGTCGGAGAGAGAGCCCATTTCTTCCGAATAATGTGTTGCCAGCGCGCGAACGTCGGGGTTGCTATGCGCTATGAGTTTTGGATAAAGACGCTTGTCTTCCATGGCGAGATGGATCGATAGCTTGCCCGCCAATGAGGAAATCAGACTGCGAATTTCGGCCGCTTTTTTGCCTAAGTTCGCGTCATTGAGTAGAGGCGTGATTTGCGTAACGAGCGCAAAAAGTTCCGCATGTTGTGCGCGGTACCTTTGGGTGGCGGTCATGCATTCCTTAAAAAAAACAGTTGATACCAGCGCAAGAAATTCGTGGATCGCACAATCGCGCGCGAATTTTTATCCAATCATACTACTCTAGTCCGCGACGCAGGAAACAGTAAATTGAATATTTTTTATCAACTAGGCATTGCTCGAAGACGCCCGCCCCAATTGCCTTTCCGGGCATTCAATTGATTCAATTAGGTACAAAAGCCACCTCAAATCGGGGCGGGCATTTCGATAAAGCGCAGAAATGTTTTGGGGTTGCTCAGCGTTGTAGCGCTCAAATTTACGCGCTAAGCGGCGTTCCAGACCGTGCAGTCTGGCGTGATAGAATCTGTCTAATCACGTCTACGGTTCACTAGTGTTGCCATCGTCCCCCACTCGCATCATCATCGCTTCGCGTCAGAGCAAGCTTGCTATGTGGCAGGCCCATCATATTCAAGACCGCTTGCGGCAGTTGTATCCGCACTGCGCCGTATCGATTTTGGGCATGACTACCCGTGGCGACCAAATTCTCGATCGAACGCTCAACAAAGTCGGTGGTAAAGGATTGTTCATCAAGGAATTGGAGCAAGCCTTAGAGCGCGGCGACGCGGACATCGCGGTGCATTCCATGAAAGATGTTCCGGCGGAATTGCCGGCGGGCTTTGCATTAATGGTGGCCGGCGCCCGCGAAGATGCGCGCGACGCGTTTGTTTCCAATCGATTTGCCAATTTCGCGGAATTGCCGCACGGTTCAGTGGTCGGCACATCCAGTCTGCGTCGTGAGAGCCAGTTGCGTGCGCGTTTTGCGCACTTAAATGTTGAGCCGCTACGCGGTAATGTCGAAACGCGGTTACGTAAGCTCGACGAAGGGCAATACGCCGCGATTATCTTAGCGGCGGCTGGGCTGATTCGCCTCGGTTTGGCCAACCGCATCCGTTCGCTGTTGTTGCCGGACGAAAGCATTCCGGCGGTCGGCCAAGGGGCGCTAGGAATCGAATATCGCGCGGAGCGCGACGATATTGCCGATTGGCTCGCACCGCTTGCTCATAGCGATACGGTCTTCGCCGTCCGCGCCGAGCGGGCGTTTTCGAAGCGTCTTGGCGGCAGTTGCGAAGTGCCGCTGGGCTGCTACGCGGTGCTTAATGGCCAGAATTTAGAACTGACCGGTTTCGTTGCCTCGCCCGATGGCGCGCGGCTTGTTCGCCGCTCGCTTACCGGCGCCATCGCAGACGCGGACGAACTCGGTACGACGCTTGCGCAGCAACTGATGGACGACGGCGCGGCGGAAATTCTCGCTGCACTTGACTCTAATTCTGCGGCCCATCCGGGAAAGTAGTGATTCCAGGCAGTGGCGTCATCGTTACTCGACCGCGGGCGCAGGCGCACGGCCTGGCTCGCATGATCGATGCCGCCGGTGGCCAGGCGATTCTTTTCCCTGCGTTGGAAATAATGGCGCATCCGCCGGTGCCGGAATCACGTGTTGCGCTTGAACACGCGGACATCGCGATTTTTATAAGTGCCAATGCGGTTGAATTTGGTTTGCGTTACGCCAACGCAAGATTGCCGGAAAGTTTGCAGCTTGCCGCGATCGGCAAGATGACCGCGCAAGCGCTTCGCGACCGGGGCTACGACGCGGTCATCACGCCAGAAGCAGGCGCGGACAGCGAAGCCTTGCTTGCAGCGCCGTCGCTGCAAAGCATTTCGGGCAAACGCATCGTCATTTTTCGTGGCATTGGTGGGCGCGAAACTTTACGCAGTGCGCTTTGCCAACGCGGTGCCAAAGTCGCGTATATTGAGTGTTATCAGCGCCGTGCGCCGAACGTTTCTGCGCGCGATTTGGAGGAACTATTGCAACGTAAGGACATCGCTGCGATTCATGTGTTGAGCAGAGAAACTTTGGAAAATTTTTGTCGCATCGTCGGCGCCGATCACCTGGCGCGGTTTGGTCGCACGCCGCTATTTGTGCCGCATCCCGCTGTCCTGGAAGGCGCGCGGACACTGGGTTTCAGGGATGTTATTGTTACCGGTTTTGGCGATGATGGCGTAATTGCCGCGCTAGAACAACGATTCGCCGCGCCACCTCAGCCATGAACGAACCGTCGCCGGAAATCGCAAACACGTCTGAGCTCAAAACGGCCCTATCGGCAAAGGCCGTGCCGCGGTTTAATTGGATTAGCGCGGTGGCGCTGGTGGCGCTGGCGTTATCACTTTGGCAATGGTGGGACAATCGCCAGCAGTATTCTATCTTGCAGCAAGAGCTAGCGCGGCGCTTGGCCGACACCGATAGCTCAATTAAACAGAATTCGGACGTTGTGCAGAAATCGAGCGAAAGCGTAAGTCTCGCTCAGAGCAAGCTCGCGACATTGGAAGGCAAGATCGCCGTATCGCAGAATCAGCAAGTCGCCCTAGAAGCAATGTATCAAGAGCTGTCGCGCAACCGCGATGAATGGTCGCTGACCGAGATCGAACAAATTTTGAGCATCGCCGCGCAACAATTGCAATTGGCCGGCAACGTCCCCGCGGCACTCACAGCACTGCACGCAGCGGACAGTCGCCTGCAGCGTTTAGACAAACCGCAACTTGCTAGCCTGCGCAAAGTAATCGATCAGGATATCCAAACGCTGAAGGCGCTGCCGTTCGTTGATTTGGTGGGATTAAGCGTGAAACTCGATAATCTGCTCAGTGGTCTGGATAAGTTGCCATTGCTCAGTGACGCGCGTGCTATTCAAAACGATGAGCCGGCTGTCCCTGAAGAACCATCAACTGGCGCGTTTAGCCGCTGGACCGGCGGCATTTGGAACGAGATTCGCCAATTGGTACGCGTGCAACATTTGGATAGCGCCGATGTACCGCTGCTGAGCCCAAATCAAACCTTTTTCTTGCGTGAGAATTTTCGCCTGCGTTTGCTGACGGCGCGCTTGGCGCTGCTGCGCTATGACGAAGCCACTTACAAAAACGATCTTAAGGCTGCGCGGGAATGGTTAAATCGCTATTTTGATACCGCTAATCGTAGTGTGCGCAACGACGACGCGGTACTACGTCAATTAATCGATAGTTCCATTAGCATCAAAATTCCCGATATTTCCGGCAGTATGGACGCGGTGCGCAATTACAAACTCACCTCGAGAGAAAAGCCCGCGCAATGAGGTGGTTGATCGCGTTTTTGTTCTTGCTGATCGTTGCCGTCGCTGCGGCCCTCGCTGCCGGATTCAGCAAAGGCTATGTACTTTTGGTCTATCCGCCGTACCGACTGGAAATGGCGTTGTCATTTTTTGTCGTGTCGTTGGCGGTCGGTTTTGCTGCGTTGTACGGCTTCATTCGCCTTGCCATTCATACGTTGCGGCTGCCGCGTGACGTACGCAACTATCGATTGCGGCGTTCGCGCAATCGCGCGCGCAGCGCGATGGATCAAGCATTGACGGCATTCTTCGAAGGACATTATCGGCGCGCCGAAAAATTCGCAGGAATTGCGTTGAAGTTGCAGGAATCGCCGGCGCTCTCAGCTGTCGTCGCCGCTCGCGCAGCCCACGAGCAGCGCAACACTGAAGCGCGCGACAATTATTTAAAGGCAGCAGAAATCGCTGCACCAGAAAATAAACTGTTGCAACTCATCGCACAAGCAGAGTTTTTAGTCGAAGATCGCCATGCGCGCGAAGCCTTAGACGTACTCGATGTCGCGAAAGTGATCGCGCCACGCAACCCAGCAGTGATGCGCCTGGAAGTGCGCGCCCACAGCGCCGCGAAAAATTGGCAGCAAGTGCTCGAATGCCTGACGCAACTGTACAAATTTAAAGATTTCGATCGCAAGCAATTGGAGCCGATTCGCGTCAACGCGCTGCGAGAAATACTTTCCGCGAAGACGCTGGACGGCGTCGCGCTTAAGGAATTTTGGCGCAAAATGTCAGCCACTGATCGCCTCGATGCCGGTCTCGCCCGCGCCGGCGCAAAAGCCTTCTCTGGCCTTGGCATGAGTGCGGAAGCGCAAGATATTATCGAGCGTACCTTGGCGAACCAGTGGGATTCCGATCTCGCGCTGCTTTACGCTGACATTGCCTCCGAAAAACCGCTTGCCCAAATTGAACGTGCCGAAAGCTGGCTAAAGGACCATCCGGCGGACGCGCCGTTGCTGCTCGCGTTGGGAAAACTCTGCGCGGGGGAAAAGTTATGGGGAAAAGCGCAAAGTTACATCGAAGCGAGTCTCTCGATCGAAGAAACGCGCCCCGCGCATGCCGCCTACGCCCACCTTATGGAAAAAATGGGCAAGTCAGACGAAGCGTTTCGCTACAACCGGCGCAGACGCTAGTTTCATCACCGCCGTGCAATGGCGCAAGCCAAGTTTAAGCCTTGGAAAGCCGTGTATCTGTGCGGCCGTTCAGCATACCGCCAGCAATTTCTAATGGAAAATATTGGATAATTTCGCGCAGAAGCGTCGACTCGCGAGAAAATATTTACATTAGCGGTACTCGCTTGGATTGCGCTATCGATCTATGGGATGGGGCAAAACTTTGTTGTCGATTCGAGAATAGAGTCTTTTTTCGGATACGCGGCGCTGCCAATTGCGATCGCCGTTTTCATACCGATCTTGCGTGATCGGCACCCTTCAAATGTCATTCCAACGTACGGATTTTTTAAGCGGCGGGGAGTTCATTTTCTAATTCTGTTTTCGGTGTACTTTTTGATTTGGCTTGGAATGACGACAGGCGCGCCGGCGTTGTGGACGCGATTGTTTGGCGAGAAGGCAATCCACGAATTTAGGGCGATTTCTAAGACTGACGGACGTCGGCCACGTCGATGTACGTACGCTGCCCATATTGAACGTACGTCAGTTATTTGGTCGACCTCAGTATGCTTAAGTCACGAAGCTTTTTGGGAAAACATCAAACCAGGTGACTTGTTGCGCGAGAGGGCGGCAATCATCGATGGGAGGTATGATTCTGGAGTTTGCCCCATAACGTTAGCCGTTAATACACTTTGTTTGGTTGGTCGGCGGACGGGTTTGCGCGGCCTTGCTGAAGGCACAAGCTCTTGATATTTGACTCTTTTGCCTATCACGGCTAAACTGTTTCGTTTCGTTCGGATCGTTTCGGAGGGGTGCCCGAGTGGCTAAAGGGGGCAGACTGTAAATCTGTTGGCTTACGCCTACGCTGGTTCGAATCCAGCCTCCTCCACCAGAATTCAATGTAATCAAGCAGTTGTAGGGAATGAATTCGGTTTTTGTGGTAGCAGGTGCGGGTGTAGCTCAATGGTAGAGCAGAAGCCTTCCAAGCTTACGACGAGCGCGTGCGAAGGGCGGAGCAGGGACCCGCGAAGCGGGATGCGACCCCGAAGCAGGCGAGGGAACGCGGATTAGATTTTTGTGGTAGCAGGTGCGGGTGTAGCTCAATGGTAGAGCAGAAGCCTTCCAAGCTTACGACGAGGGTTCGATTCCCTTCACCCGCTCCAAGAAGTAGGGCAATGAAGTCAGAAAACGATTATTTGGTTGAGAGGCAAGGCGCGAGGCTGCGCCGTGTGCTAATGCACACAAGCTGCCGAGCAACGCAGCATCGCGACCAAATAATCGTTTTATGCCCATGTAGCTCAGTGGCAGAGCACTCCCTTGGTAAGGGAGAGGTCGCCCGTTCAATCCGGGCCATGGGCACCAAGATTTTTGAAGAATGTGTAATTTCGATATTTAATGTTTCTTATTGCACTCGAGGACTAGGAAATGGCAAAAGGCAAATTTGAGCGGACCAAACCGCACGTGAACGTAGGCACGATAGGTCACGTTGATCACGGCAAGACCACCCTGACGGCGGCGATTACATTAGTGCTGTCCAAGAAATATGGTGGCGAGGCCAAAGCGT
>JANOLP010000197.1:0-58812 GCA_031419835.1 Pseudomonadota bacterium
ATCGAATGGCGCCACCAAATTGGCTATGTCATTCAGGACGGTGGCCTGTTTCCGCACCTTACGGCGCGCGAAAATGTGGTGTTGCTCGCGCGTCATTTAAAGCGCGATCCCGTTCTAGTGACGCAAACCCTGGCCGAATTGACGGATCTGGTACATCTGTCCGACGCCCTGCTCGATCGCTATCCGCAGCAGTTGTCCGGCGGCGAGCGGCAGCGAGTCGCCTTGTTGCGCGCGTTAATGCTCGGCCCACAAGTGTTGTTTTTGGACGAACCGCTCGGTGCGCTCGATCCCATGACGCGTCACGCGTTGCAAGGCGAGCTCAAAACGATATTTGCGCAACTGAAAAAAACCGTTGTAATGGTGACTCACGACATGAATGAAGCTGCGTATTTCGCCGATCAGATCGTCCTGATGCGCGATGGCAGGGTGTTACAAAGTGGCGCGCCGGAAGAATTGCAAACGCGACCGGCGGATCCGTTCGTTACCGAATTTATCCGCGTACAACGGGGCTGGCCCTCGAGACTGCAATAATGAAAACAATTCGCATCGTTACTGTGTTGTTATTAATTGCTGCCGCCATGCCGGGCCACGCGGCGCGAGATGAACTAAAAATCGGCTCCAAGCGCTTTACCGAATCGTACATTCTCGGGGAAATTGTGGCGCAGGCCGCGGCGGAGACGGGCGAAGCGGTCGCGAGCCATCGCCAAGGGCTCGGTAATACCGGTATCGTGTTCGCGGCGTTAAAGAGCGGCGCAATCGATATTTATCCCGACTACACCGGAACGATCGCGAAGGAACTGCTGAAGCTCGACGATGCATTCGATTTGATGCGGCTCAACGCGATTCTCGCTGCGGACGGTCTGGGTGTCGCCGTTCCGTTCGGCTTCAACAATACCTATGCGTTGGCGATGCTGGAAACCCAGGCCGAGGCGCTGGGCATCAAAAAGTTGTCCGATCTAGCGGCCCATTCAGAACTGAAATTCGGGCTATCGCAAGAATTTCTAGGACGCACCGATGGCTGGCTCGGTTTGATTGGAACCTATGGCCTCAATAAGCGGATACGCGTGACCGGGCTCGATCACGGCTTAGCCTACGAGGCATTGGCCGCGCAGCAAATCGACGTCATCGATATCTATTCGACCGACGCAAAAATTCAAAAATTCAAGCTGCGTGTGTTGGCCGACGACAAACATTATTTTCCGCCATACGAAGCAGTGCTGATTTATCGACTTGATGTGCCGAATCGTTTTCCGAAAGTGTGGCAGCGTTTGCAGCGGTTGCGCGGCATGATCGACAACGCCTCGATGGTGCGACTGAACGCGCAAGCCGAATTGGACGGTAAAGATTTCGCGATGGTAGCGCGAAATTTCCTCGAAAAAGAAACCAGTGCGGTAAGCAAAAAGATACCGCCGCAAACCTTTTGGAGCCGGTTATTTGCGCCGGATTTTTGGCCGTTAACCTTGCAGCATTTAAAGTTGGTCTTCGTCTCGTTATTGGCGAGCGTGCTGGTTGGTGTGCCGTTGGGAATTGCTGCGAGCTGCCATCCTCGTTTCGCCAAAATAATTTTGGCGCTGACCGGCATATTGCAGACCATTCCGTCGCTCGCACTGCTGGCATTTTTGATTCCGGTATTTCACCAAATCGGTACCGTGCCGGCGCTGGTCGCGTTATTTCTTTATGCACTCTTGCCGATTGTGCGCAATACCTTTACCGGATTGACACAGATCGCGCCGAGTTTGCGCGAGTCGGCAGAAGTTTTGGGGCTGCCCGCCTCAGCGCGACTTAAGCGGGTCGAATTGCCGTTGGCGATGGGTACGATACTCGCGGGGATTAAAACATCTGCGGTGATCAACGTTGGTACCGCTACGATCGCTGCATTTATCGGAGCGGGCGGTTATGGCGAACGTATCGCGGCCGGGCTAGCGCTGAATGACAATATGTTGCTTCTGGCAGGCGCGATTCCCGCCGCAGTGCTCGCGTTATTAGTGCAATGGGGATTTGATTGGCTTGATCGTCAATTGATTTCGCCGGGCTTGCGTTTACCGCGACGCGCGTAAAAAAACATCGTCCGAAAGGCAATATTGGTGCGCGTCTCCGAGCATCTACAGCGTCGATATTGTTACGTGCTTAGCGCGCTCAATGTTGAAGTGTTACTTTAAGAGCGTAGGTTTTGGCGCGCGTTTTCGACTGATTGGCCGCATGAATTCGTTGGCTAGGTTTTAAAAAAACAAATTACCGTCTATGCTTCAGGTAAGGCGAGAAAATTGCCGCGTTTAAAACGGCGCATAAGAACAACAACAGCAGGCAAGCGTGACCGCAATAATATTGTTGCCGCGCTGCCTAAAAAACATGATTTTAAGATTAGAAGAAGTCACTAAGTCCTTGGCTGGAAAAATCATTGTCGGCCCAATTACGCTAGATTTTGCGACCGCGACCACGACCGTTCTGCTCGGACCGGAGGGCTCGGGCAAATCTGCTGTATTACGTTTATTCGCCGGATTGGATCGCGCCGACAACGGTAGCGTTTTCGTCGACGATATCGAGCTAAACCAAAGTTCGATCGAAGGCATCCGCCGAAAAGTTGGTTATATGGTTGCGGGTGGCGCATTGTTTCCGCACATGTCAGTGGGAGAAAATGTGACATTGCGCTTGCGTCGGGCCCATATCAGTCAACCGATGATTGACCGTCGTCTCGCAGAGTTGACGGAAATTTTTCGCATCTCACCGCAAGGCCTTAAATACTATCCCCATCAACTTTCACCTTGGCAAACAATTCGTGTCGCGATGGTTCGTGCGCTTATGCCAGATCCGCAGGTTTTGCTATTTGACGATGTGCTGAGCGATTTCGATCGCATGTCCCGCGCCGTGGCGTTAACAGAATTGAGCAGTACTTTGCGACGCTTAAATAAGACCGTGGTGTGGGTCACTCACGATCTCGATGAAGCCCTGAATCTCGCAGACCACGCTGTGTTATTGATTGACGGTCAAGTAGCGCAGCGGGGACACTTAATGGACCTGATTGATAATCCCGCCGACAATGAAGTGAGCGATTTCATGCGCGCCCAACGGCTGTGGTTACACTAATCGTGCGCGCATTTCGCGTCACCGCTATCGCTGGGCTCATTCTCGTTTGTTCGCTAGGACGAGCGGACGAAATGCTGCGCGTTGGCGCAGACATGAACGCTGAATCCAACGTCCTAGCGGAATTAATCATCCAGACGGCGGCGCAGGGTGGCGATTCAAAACCCGTGCGCGATTCCAATACCGGGGACCTTATCGAAAATACGGTCGCGCTAATTAAAGGTTCCATTGATGTGTACCCGGTCGCAATGGATGTTTTGTCGCGTGAGATCTTACTGATTACCCCGCCGTTAGATCTCGATCGCGCTAACAAGGAATTGGCATTGCGTGGTCTTGCGGTATCGATACCACTGGGCTTTCAACGCAAGTATGCATTAGCGGTCCCGGAATCAGTTGCGCGTCATTCAAAACTCAAAACCATTAGCGATCTGATTGAAAATCCCCAGCTTCGTTACGGATTTTCCGCGATATTTATGAATGATCGCGGTGGCTTCACTGCGCTACGCAAGCAGGGCACGTTCCTGGCGCCGATGGCTGTTAAAGAAGTGAATGTCGACGCAAGAGACAAAGTACTCACCGCGCGGCAGTTCGACGTGATCGACGTGTTGCAGACCGATGCCATTATTACCAAGCAACGCTTGCGTGTGTTAGAAGACGATCAAAATTATTTTGGCGGCCATGATGTCGTGTTATTGCACCGTCTTGACGTGCCCAAGCGATTCCCAAAATCATGGCAACGCCTAAAGGGTTTAGAAAATTCGATTACGGAACGAACGCTGCGCGATTTCAATTGGCGCGTTGAGTTTGGTGCGATGAAGGTGTCAGACGTCATCACTGAATGGTTAGGCTCGCGCCGCGGCAGTGTCGGTGCGGCACCGGCCGTCGCTAGCGAGGCACGCAAGAGCGCGGCGATTGAATCTGCCGTGCAACCGGATAGCAGTGAGCCAATCGCGGATCTGGATCAGCCCGCCTGGCGCGATTTCTTTGCGACAACTATGCGCCACTTGCGCCTAGTTTTTGCTGGCCTTGCGTTTAGCGTGATCATTGGCATTCCACTTGGGATTTGGGCGGCCGGGCACGCGGGGATCGGACGATACATTCTCGGCGGAATGAAGCTAATTGGGCTCACGCCATTTCTCGCACTACTGGTATTTTGCGCGGTAGTCGCACAACGATTGGGACCATTTCCGGCGATTCTGGCAATGTTCATATACGGCCTTTGGCCGATCGTATCTCACACGTATGTGGGGCTGCGCACCATCCCCGAGAACTTAATCGATGCAGCGACGCTGCAGAGTTTGTCTGGACGGGCCAGATTGAGCGTGCTTGATTTGCCGTTGGCAACGGCAGTGATCGGCAAAGGTATTCAACGCTGCGCCGTCGTCAATGTGGGAACGGCAATGGTCGCCGCTCTGGTTGGCTCAGGTGGCTACGGCGCACCGATCCTCGACGGTCTGCTTCAACAAGACGTCCTGCGCATGTTGTCGGGCGCCATTCCTGCAGTTTTGCTAGCGCTGGTGATGTATTGGCTATTCGGCTGGATTGCGCGTGTAATTACGCCGGTCGGCGCGGACTACATTGATCCACGCGTTAACTAGTCGTAGACCAGCCCGGTTCTTCGCGATCCAAGATGCGCTTGAGCGCCTCGAAGTGCAAGATCGATTGTTGCCGCTCGCCGCCGATTTGATCCGCCACGCCTTGACATAAATTTTCCGGAATCATTTTTAATTTCTGACCGGTGCTTTGCGCCAGCACTTGCACCATACAACTGCGTTCGAGGTAATACAAATCGTCAAATGCATAGGCTACGGATTCGCCGCAAACGACAATTCCGTGGTGTTCGAGGAATAGCACGTCAGCGCTGCCGAGGGCTTTGCACATCCGATCGCCTTCTTCCTTGGCCAGCGCAACGCCGCCATAGCCGCCATGGTCATAGGCTACCCGTCCATAAAAGCGCAACGCATTTTGATTCGCCCAGAGCAATTCGCCATTGTCCAGCAACGTTAGCGCGGTCGTGTAGGGCATATGCGTGTGCATCACGCAGGCCTTGTGATTGCCTCGATGGATACCGCCGTGAATAAAAAATGCAGTGGGTTCCACTTGATTTTTGCTGGCGACGATCTCGCCTTTGCCATCGAGAATGACCAAATCATTCGGCGTGATTTCCGACCAATGAAAACCTTGCGGGTTGATCAAAAAATGATCCGGATGACCGGGTAACGTCAAGCTGAAATGATTGCATACGCCTTCGTTAAGGCCAAGCCGAGCAGCCCAACGTAGCGCGGCGGTGAGATCGATACGAGCTTGAATAATGGCGGCGTCGTTAAACATACATGACCTGCGAGGCGAACCGGAGAGCGAGAATTATGAGTAATTCATAGCGATACGGCAAGTATTTTTACGTCAAGGGTATGCTTCGAGCGGCGCGTGGTTATTGAATTGCAGGGCAGGCACCGCTGAGAGATAAGCGTGGTGAGCGTTCTGGCGAGGTTATTCTGAAGTTGCCGGCTCGAACGCTTTGTCGATCAAATCAGCGTCGTCAAAGTGCCGCATGCCGACGAACGCGGTTGCGTGGTGCCCCCATTGTCTCATTGCTCCTGCACTGGCAATCCCCATCGGCCAAAACAACACACGTTCGCCGCGTTCGCTGCCTTTCACTAAGCCGTCAGAACGAAACAGGCTTTGCCGCGTGCCGTCATTTTTTGCCAGCGACCGCAGCTGATCGTAGTCTGCGAATTCATATTGTGCTGATGCTGCAGGCAGATCGTTGGTCACGCGCACCACGTAATGGGTTGCGCTTTCGATCCAAAGGGTTGGCCGCTCGCCTGCCCCTAAGTGCGGCGCGGTTTGTGGCACATAGGCGTGTTCCTGTAGCGACGGGTGAGGTGGGCGAGCTTTGAGGTGTGCCGTTGGGAAAAACAAGTGATAACAGCCGCACGGATGAATCGTGTCGTAAAGCAGCGGTTCACCATTTGGCGCAAGCGTCACGCGCCACATCACGCCGTCGAGCGCGCCGCCCAGCATGTCGAATGTGCCTTTTTTCGGACGCTCGCTAAACCATATTGTGTAGTTCAATTGCAGCAAGGTTTGCCCAGCAAACTTGACGTGGGAAGCGAGCGTATAAATTTTTGCAGATTCGGCATCGATGCGGCTGCGGCCGTCGTCCCCCAACGTTACCGCGCCGGGTCGATCGAATTCTCCTTTACTATCGACCGCGAAGTTCGGTGCGAACCGGGCAAACAATTGTGCAAGCTGCTCGTCTGTCGGCAAAGGAATACGTAATGGATTTTTGCTCGCATCGCCTAGGATTTTTGCAACGTCAATGGCAGATGTCGGCGGTGCCGCGTAAACCGTGACATTTGCCTTGTCGATCACGTCGCTCAAATTCTTCGCGTACGACTGCGTCATCTCCGCTTGAAATTTACGAATGCCTCGCGCAAACGGAATCGCCGTGATCGGATAAAGACCGAACAGGCGCCGCATCAAGCTATAGCGAGCTGGCACGTGAATGTTTTTTTTGATCGCGCCGGTATGGGCCAAATCGACGGCGAGCAAAATTTTCGAACAATTCTGTAAGGCGGCGGCAAGAGTCGGCTGATCCGGTGCGACTTCACTGGCGATTCGATCGACGGGTGGGCGCTGAACGGCTGACAAATTACTCAGCTCAATCTCACGCGCATGCCGATCGAGCGCGATCATTTGCGTCAGCAGAAATTCAAATTGTTCCTGAGTGTCCGCTTCGCTCACTAGGCTGGCGAGAAATCGATTGGTGCGTAGGTAGGGGAATCCTTTAATCATGGTTTCCTGCGCGTCGCGCACACCAGCCTGCGCAATGCTTCTATCCACTTCCGCGTAAAGTTGGCGGCAGGCGGATTCGCTGGCGGCGTTCGCGAACCAGGGGCTCAGGAAAAATGCGGCGACGAGTGTAAACCAAAGTTTCGAACTGCCAATTGTCTTATCGGGGGAAAGGCGTCGTTTAGTCGGGTAAAATGTCTTGACAGAAATCAATTCGCAGGCCAGATTGAAAATTATTGACTCCGCCAGTTTAGACGTTGCTTCCATTGACCGCCATAGTCTTGCATCGCGGTTACGTGTCAGAAAAACCCTACCGATTGAGGACGGGCGCCTGAGCATGACAGCCGAAGAAATAGCAGCGACGACGCCTGCGGCGGTGTTGGTGCCATTGGTTAATCGCCCCGAGGGGCTGACGGTGTTGTTAACACGTCGTACCGATCATCTTAACGATCACGCCGGGCAAATTAGTTTTCCCGGCGGTAAGGTAGATGCTGTCGATGCGAGTGCCGAGGATACGGCCTTGCGAGAAACCGAAGAGGAAATCGGCCTCCATCGGCGCTGTGTACAATTGCTGGGACGCTTACCGGATTATTTTATCCCGACCGGATTTCGCGTCACGCCTATTGTCGGTTGGGTCGAGCCGCCGTTCGAATTGGTTCTTGATTCGTTCGAAGTGGCTGCGGCATTTGAGGTACCGTTGTCGCACGTTATCGATCCCGCTCATCGCCAAATGCAAAGCGCCATGCGCGCCGGGCGCTTGCGGCACTTTTACGCCATGCCCTATGACGGTTACAATATTTGGGGTGCAACGGCGGGTATGTTAGTAGTACTTTCGCGGATACTGAACGACGAATGAAAAATATTTTCGCCTTAGTTTTAGTGTTGTTTTTCTTGGCCGGTTGTTCAATGTTTGAGCCGCGGCCGCGGCCGCAGCCGGGTCCGCCGCCCGTGAAACCGCCAACGGCCTATGTGAAGCCGGAAATCGAAGTTGTTTCCGATTTGGAACGGGACGTTTGGCGGCCGAAGAACGCCGTCTGGAAAAAGTTCATGCTGGCCGTAAGTCGCACGAATTTTTATATCGACCAAGTCGATGAGGCGAAGGGTGAGTTACAAGTGCACTACAGCGGCGATCCGCAAAGTTATGTCGATTGTGGTCGTGTCGTGAGTTCGGTGAAATTGCCTGAAGGTGACAAGAATTACGATTTTTCCGCAGCGAGTGCCTATCAACAATATCAAGTCTTGCGCAAGGGCAAGGTCTATCAAGTGGAACGGCGCATGGGTTTGACGGCGGCGGTACGTATGATTTTTAACGAAGCCGAGTCAGAAAAAACCCGCATCAGCGCGGCATCAAGCTATACGCTGACGCGCGATCAATCGGTCGTCGGCGGCTCGAATTCAAAGCCCTTGTTGCTGAACGACACGATTAGTTTCAATACTGGCCAGACCGGAACGTTTCCCAACGCGCAAACAAAATGCCAGCCGACCGGTAAGCTGGAATCGGACTTGCTGGGGTTGTTGAAGTAGCGTGATCGCCGCGCCCGAAACTGTTTACGATTTCTGGTTTGGTGGGCAGAACAGGGACGAATTTGGCCAGTCGCGCAAACAATGGTTCGTTAAAGATCCAAATTTCGATGGAGAAATTCGCCAACGTTTTCTCGAAACTTACGAGGCCGCGGCGCGGGGTGATCTGCGAGTGTGGCGCGATGATGCAAAGCATTGCTTGAGCCTAATCGTCGCGCTCGACCAATTTCCGCGCAATATGTTTCGTGATACCCCACGGGCATTTGCTACCGATCCAATGGCGCTTGACCTGGTGCGTTTTGCAGTCGATCGCGGTCACGATCAAACGGTTAATTCGGTCGAGCGGGTGTTCTTTTATTTGCCATTTGAGCATAGCGAAACGTTGGCTGATCAAGTGCGTTGCGTCGCTCTGGTGCAAGCCTTGGTGAATGCGGATCCGCGCCGCGCGGATTTGCTAGACTACGCCAAGCGGCATCAAGACGTCATCGCGCGATTTGGGCGATTTCCCCATCGCAATAAAATTCTTGGCCGCGCAAGCACGCCGGCCGAATTGGAATTTCTGCGTCAACCCGGATCATCGTTTTGAGGGTGAGCTAAATGGAACAACGCATCGCAGTGGTCACCGGCGCCAATCGCGGCATCGGGCTGGAAATCAGTCGACAGTTAGCGAAGCGTGGCATTCGGGTTGTCGTCACGGCGCGTAGCGCGGCCAAGGCTGCGGGCGCATGCCAGAAACTAAAAGACGAAGGGCTTGATGTGGTGTACCACGCTTGCGATGTCACGGACACTACCGCCGTACAAATTCTGCGCGACTTTATCAGAAAAAATTTCGGCGCCGCGGATATTCTGGTCAACAATGCCGGCGTCATGCTTGATCCGAAAGGCAGCAGCGCATCGGAAATGAGCCCCGACGTGTTGCACAACACCATGGCGACGAACGTTTACGGTCCCGCGATGTTGTGCCGCGCGTTGGTGCCGTTGATGAAGGAAAAAAACTACGGCCGGATCGTCAATCTTTCCAGTGGCCTTGGGCAGCTTAGCGCAAGCGGTCGCGGTACGCCGGCCTATCGCATTTCGAAAACTGCGCTGAATTCCTTCACCTGTGCGCTAGCCGCCGAACTTGCCGACACGAACATTCTGGTGAATTCCATGTGTCCCGGCTGGGTGAGGAGCGACATGGGCGGGCCGGATGCGCCACGTAGTTTGGAGGAGGGTGCTGATACTGCTGTGTGGCTTGCGACCTTGGGGGATGATGGTCCGCGTGGCGGATTTTTTCGCGACAAGCAGCCGCTAGCGTGGTAGTTCTTTATGAATCGCGCCAATAGAATGGGCCTGAGAGCCAATACTGGCGCGGCGTTTCAGGCGTCTCTGGTAGGGTGCGCATCGCGCACCGAGCTATCTCTTTCCGACCAACCTATCCATCTGCCGCCATCATTTGCCGTTCGAGAAAACAACTCCTGCCAGCGGCGGTAATTTGATCAACATCGAATGAGGTTGATCCATCCATGCATGGTGTTGCGTCGCAACCCCGCCGCCATTATTGACGTTAGAACCCGAATAGAATATCGAATCGCTGTTCAGTAGCTCGGCATAGGTTCCTGCTTGTGGCACACCGATGCGGTAGTTCTCGCGTGGCACCGGCGTGAAATTCAGCGCAACGACGACGAACCGCCCGTGTCGCCCGCGACGAATGAAACTGATGATGGATTGATCGGCATCGTGGCAATCGATCCACTGAAATCCTTCCTGGGCAAAATCGAGTTCGTGCAGCGCGGGATTTTCTCGATATAACTGATTGAGGTCCTTCGAGAGTTGTTTGACGCCACGCTGTAAGTCGAATTCGAGCAGGCTCCAATCCAGTTCGCGCTTCTCAGACCATTCGCGTCCTTGGCCGATTTCATTGCCCATGAAGTTGAGTTTTTTTCCCGGCGCGGTGGCGTGATAGGTCAATAGCAAACGTAGATTAGCGAATTTCTGCCAGGCATCGCCGGGCATTTTGTCGAGCAGCGAATATTTTCCGTGCACCACTTCATCATGGGAAAACGGCAGCACGAAATTTTCGCTATAGGCATAGAGTTGCCCGAAGGTCAGTTCGTTTTGATGGAAGCGCCGATAGATTGGCTCACGCGCGAAATAACGCAGCGTATCGTTCATCCAGCCCATGTTCCATTTCATCGAAAAACCCAATCCGCCCAGATAGGTCGGGCGCGACACGCCGGGCCACGCCGTGGATTCTTCGGCTAAGGTTAGTGCGCCTGGAAACTGCTCGTGAACCATGACGTTTAGCTCGCGCAGAAAATCAATCGCGTCCAAATTTTCGCGTCCACCGAATTTGTTCGGTAACCATTCACCCGCTTTGCGCGAATAATCGAGATAAAGCATCGATGCGACGGCGTCGACGCGCAGGCCGTCGATGTGGAATTCCGACAGCCAATAGTGCGCGCTGGAAAGCAAGAAACTGCGCACCTCGTTGCGGCCATAGTTAAAAATATGCGTGCCCCAATCTTGATGAAAGCCGAGACGCGGATCTTCGTGTTCGTAAAGCGCCGTGCCGTCGAAACGCGCCAGCGCAAAGTCATCGGTTGGAAAATGCGCAGGTACCCAGTCCAAAATCACGCCTATGTCGGCTTGATGGCAGGCATCTATGAAATAACGTAAATCATCGGGTGAGCCAAAGCGGCTGCTCGCGGCAAAATAACCGGTGGCTTGATAACCCCATGATTCATCCAGCGGATGCTCCGAAATCGGCAGCAATTCGATATGGGTGTAGCCCATTTCTTGTACATAGGGAATCAAATGCGTCGCGAGATCGCGATAGGTGTAGTTGCGGCCATCGTAGTGTTTGCGCCAGGACCCAACGTGGACTTCGTATATGTTGAGCGGTGCATGCAACCAATCCCAAGCTGCGCGTTGTTTGAACCATACTTCGTCTTGCCAATCGTACGGCTTTGCAGACACGACTCGTGTCGCGGTGCTTGGCCGCATCTCGAAGCTGTTTCCGTAAGGGTCACTCTTGACGAAAATTTGGCCGGTGCGGCGATTGCGAATCTCGAATTTATACAGAACCCCCACGGCAAGGCCGGGAATAAATAGCTCCCACACACCACTCTCGCCATGACTGCGCATGGGATGAACGCGGCCATCCCAACGATTAAACTCGCCTACAACGCTAACCCGTCCGGCATTGGGTGCCCAAACCGCGAAGCGCACACCATCCACGCCATCGATCGAACTCGCGTGCGCGCCGAGGCTTCGGTAGGCTTGATGCAACTTTCCCGAATTGAATAGATAAAGATCATCTTGAGTTAATTGCGCGGGAAACGCGTAGGGGTCGTGGAAAACAACTTTGATGCCGTTTTCGTCGGCGATAAGTACCCGATCCTTCAATGCGGGCAGCGCGCCTTGCCACTCGAAAATTCCCGCCGGGTGAATGCGCGTTAAAGACTTTTCAATATTACCCACGCGCATTGAGACGCTTGTGGCATAGGGGCGAAATACTCGAAACAAATAGCTATCGCGATGACGCTGTGGCCCCAACACAGAATGCGGATCATGGCTACGGGCGGTCAAAATACTATCGAAATCTACGGAGAGAGCGGTGATCAATGGGCGGTCGGCGAATGACTAATGTCGTTATAATACGCAGATGTAACCCGGCCGTCAGCAACGCTTTCGAAATCCAATCAAACATCGCGGAGTACCGATGGACAATAGTGGGCAAGGTAAAACCGAACAACCTTCAGGACGCTATGTCAGTCGACTAACAAAAAGTACTTTCGCGCTGATACTTGCCGGTGGCCGCGGCAGCCGGCTCGGACCGCTCACTGATTGGCGTGCTAAACCCGCGGTGCCGTTCGGTGGCAAATTTCGTATCATCGATTTTCCGTTGTCCAATTGCATCAATTCCGGTATTCGCCGCATCGGCGTCGCGACACAATATAAGGCCCATAGCTTGCTGCAACATCTACAGCGCGGCTGGAGTTTTTTGGCCGGGCAGTTTAAGGAAAGCATCGAGCTGATGCCCGCGCAGCAGCGCCAAGGAGAGAGTTGGTATAAGGGCACAGCGGATGCGGTGTTCCAAAATATCGATATTATTCGCGATTACGCGCCGGAGTACATTCTGATCTTGGCAGGCGATCATATATATAAGATGGACTACGGCAAAATGATCGCGCAGCACGTGCAACTGCAAGCGGATATGACGGTAGCGTGCCTGGATGTCCCGCTTGCCGATGCCACGGCGTTTGGCGTCATGGCGGTGAATAGCGAGCAGCGTGTCATCGAATTTGCCGAGAAGCCGAATAATCCGGCGCATATCCCCGGCGACCCGACGCGAGCGTTGGCGAGCATGGGCATTTATGTTTTCAACGCGGCTTTTTTGTACGAGCAACTAAAGCGTGACGCGGACGAACCGAAATCCAGCCATGATTTCGGCAAAGACATCATTCCCTATTTGGTCAATCGCTATCGAGTGTACGCCCATCGCTTCAGCGACAGTTTTGTGTCGGTGGATGGAAATAAGATTCCCTATTGGCGCGATGTCGGTACGATCGATTCCTATTGGGAGGCGAACATGGAGTTGTGCCGGGTCACGCCGGATCTGAATATGTACGATCGCGAATGGCCGATTTGGACCTATCAAGAACAGTTGCCGCCGGCGAAATTTGTGTTCGATGACGACAAACGCCGCGGCATGGCCGTGGACTCGTTGGTTTCCGGAGGGTGCATTATTAGCGGTGCGTCAATTCGACGTTCGCTTTTGTTTTCTGATGTTCATGTTGGCAGTTACTCGGAGATAGAAGATTCCGTCATTCTGCCTGACGTGCATATCGGCGAGAATGCGCGCTTGCGCAAAGTGGTGATCGACAAACGCGCTCGTGTTCCGGACGGTTTAGAAGTTGGCTTCGATATAGAGAATGATCGAAAGCGATTCTTTGTGACCGATAATGGCGTGACGTTGATCACCGCCGAAATGTTAGGCCAAGAAGTTCATCATGTTCGCTGATGATGTCTTGGAGCGCCAGCATTGGCGCGGTGCTTCGGGCGGTTTCGCGGTAGAGATTTTCTCCCCTTGACGGGGAAGGAGCAGTTTTGAAAACATATATTCATGGTTGAACCCAAGCATCTCGAATTAATTCTTTGTTGGCACATGCATCAGCCGGATTACCGCGACCATACCAGCGGTGAGTTCGCGCTACCTTGGACCTATTTGCACGCCATCAAAGACTACACCGATATGGCGTGGTATCTCGAGCAAATGCCAGGGGCGCGCGCGGTGTTTAATTTCGTGCCGATTTTGCTCGATCAGCTCGAAGATTATGCGGATCAATTCGCGACAGATAGTTTTCGCGACCCGTTGTTGCGGTTGCTGACGAACCCCGATTTGGCAGCGTTGACCGCGACCGATAGGGCGCTGATTGTCACGAATTGCTTTCGTTGCAATCAGGCGACGATGATCGATTCCTACCCGGCGTACCTGCGCTTGCAACGGGCGGCCGCAGATTTTTCCGAAGACGACGGCGCCAATCTCGCCTATTTGTCGCCACAATATTTCGCAGATTTGTTGATGTGGTATCACCTGACGTGGCTCGGTGAAACGGTGCGCCGCGACGATCCGCGAATCGCGCTATGGTTGAAGCAGGGCAAGCATTTTTCCATCGAAGATCGCCGCGCCTTGCTCGAGCTTCTGGGCAAGCTCATCGCCAATTTGATCCCGCGTTACCGAGCATTGCAGGAATCGGGACGTATCGAGCTGTCGACCACGCCGCACTATCATCCGATCGCGCCACTGCTATTGGATTTCGCCAGCGCCCGCGACAGTTGGCCGGATGTGAATTTGCCGAATGGCGAAAATTACCCCGATGGTGCAGCGCGCTTGCGCTATCACGTGGACTCGGCGCGTGCCAGCCACAGCGCTAGATTTGGCGCGGCTGCGCAAGGCATATGGCCGGCGGAGGGCGGCCTGTCTCATTCTGCAGCCGGTGTATTTGCGAATGCGGGTTTTCGCTGGACCGCCAGCGGCGAGGCAGTATTGCGCCACAGCTTACGCGAGGCTGCCGGTGAGCGTGAACGATATTTATACCGGCCCTATCGGATCACGTCCGCCGACAGTTCGATTGTCGGATTTTTTCGCGACGATCGCCTGTCGGACAAGATCGGTTTCGAATACGCAAAATGGCTCGGTAAAGATGCGGCGCTGGATTTTATCCGCGAACTGGAGGGCATCGCCGATCGCGCGCCCAAGGGCGAAACGCCGGTCGTGAGCATCATCATGGATGGCGAAAATGCTTGGGAATATTATCCGTATAATGGATTTTATTTTCTGTCAGAACTCTACACCTTGCTCGCTGCACACCCGCGCATTCGCCTGACAACGTTCGGCGAAGCCGCGCAACGCGAATCGTTGACGAATCTCGCCCATGTTGCTGCGGGTAGCTGGGTTTACGGCACGTTTTCCACCTGGATTGGTGACCCGGCAAAAAACCATGCATGGGCGTTATTGTGCAGCGCGAAGCAGGCTTACGATCGCGAATTGGCGGGTGGAAATTTATCGGACGATGAGCGTAACGCCGCGGCACGCCAATTGGCGAGCTGTGAAGCGTCGGATTGGTTTTGGTGGCCGGGCGACTACAATCCCAGCGAGAGCGTGAAAAGTTTCGACGAACTATACCGGCGCAATCTCGCCAATTTGTATTCGTTACTAAAACTCCCCGCGCCGGAAATTTTGCGCGAGCCGCTCAGTTGGGGGGCAGCGCAGTCCGATTTGTCCGGCGCCATGCGGCGCGTTTCTTAAAACTAAGGAAACTCTGAATAAGTCCGATTTCGTCATGATCCTGCGTTGCGAACAAAAAATATCGCCTTACATATATTGCATATGCTGCGTCGATATTTTTTGTTCGCGCCTTGTCTCATTTAGAACTCGAACTTATTCAGAGCTTTCCTAAATAGAATTCATGCAACCTTCGATTAAGCTTTTGCTTGGCGTCCACGCCCATCAACCGGTGGGTAATTTTCCCGAGGTGATTCACGATGCCCACGCCCGGTGTTACCGGCCGTTCATTCATACACTGAATGAGTATCCGCAGTTTCGTTTTGCGGTGCATTTCAGTGGCTGGCTGCTGGAATTTTTGTTCCAACATCATCCGGACGATATGGCGCTGTTGCGCAAAATGGTGCAGCGCGGACAGGTGGAAATTTTTGGCGGCGGCGATACGGAGCCCATTCTTGCCGCGATTCCACATCGCGATCGCGTTGGACAAATCGTCACGTTGAGCAATCGCCTCGAACGGCAGCTCGCACAACGTCCGACCGGGGCTTGGCTCACCGAGCGTGTATGGGAAAGCACGGTGGTCCCCGCGCTTGCGGATACGGGGATCCGCTATGTCACGGTCGATGATTATCATTTTCTCTGTACCGGCCGTACAGCTGCGGAGTTGAACGGCTATTTCACGACGGAAGAGGATGGCCGCCAACTCGCGCTATTTCCGATCTCCGAGCAATTGCGCTATCGCATTCCATTTGCGCAGGCAGATGACGTGGTGCACTATATCGAATCGCTCGCGGACGACAGCGGCAAGGCCGCAGCGATTTACTTTGACGACATCGAAAAGCTCGGTATCTGGCCGGAAACCTTCGATTGGGTATACACCCGCGGTTGGCTGAAGCAATTCATCGAGGGCGTGCTAAGGTCAAATGTCATTCAAACCAGTCATTACGCCGATTTTTATCGCGACGCGCCGACGCGCGGTATCGTTTATTTGCCGACGGCTTCCTACATTGAAATGAATGAATGGTCGCTACCGGCGCATGCGGCGAATCTTTACGCGGACGTCGTCGCCGAGCGCAAACTCAATCACCAATACGAAGAAAATAAGGCATTCATTCGTGGTGGCATTTGGAAGAATTTTTTCAGCCGCTATCCCGAATCGAATTGGATGCATAAGCGCATGCTGCGATTATCGGAGCGGCTCGCACAACTTGCGCCTGAGCTATTGACGCCGAAGATGCGAGTGCTGCTCTACCAAGCGCAAGCTAATGACGCTTATTGGCATGGCTTGTTTGGCGGGCTCTATTTGCCGCATTTGCGCCGCGCTCTCTATGCGGCGATGATAGAGCTTGAGGCACACCTCGATCGATCTGCGGCGCGTCCCGAACGTTATCAAGAAGATTTAGACAGCGATGGCCACATGGAGCTTTTCTTGCACAATGACACGGTGCAAGCGGTCATTAATTTGGATGGCTCCGCGACGGTACGGGAATTCGATAGTTATTTCTTAAAACACAATTTCGTCGATACCTTGCGTCGCCAATCGGAGCATTATCGCCGCAAAATTCAAGCCGGTGAGGCGGGGGCTGCAGCGTCCGGCGGCATCGCCTCGGCTCACGATCGCGTCAGTTTCAAGTCACTAATCGTGCCGTCCGATCTTGTCATCGATCAACATGGCAAGGGGCTATTTCACGAGAAGCTTTATCCGAGCCATATCGGCTACGAAACCGTCGAGCCTCAATATTTATTGGTTTCCGAAGGTAATCGAAATTTGATTTTTACTACGGAAACCTACGGCGGAACGCTGTATAAAGAAATGCAGTTAGGTAAAAATAATTTGAGCGTTGGCTATTCGTTTAGCCGTGAGATGCGCGGATTTTTAGAGGTTGAACTCAATCTGTCGATGCCCAGTTGCGATGGTCCCGCTGGGCGGTATTGGTTCCAGGGTTATTGCCCGGGCGGATTTGGCCAGCTTCACAAATTTACCGATGTAACCGAACTTGCACTGGAGGACGACGTGTTGCGCGGATCGTTGGTGCTGCAATCTAATCGTCCGCTAGCGCTTACGGCGCGGCCTTTCTATACCGTTTCTCAGTCGGAAGCCGGTTTTGAGAAAATCATGCAAGCGGTCACGCTCGTCATCCATTATCCGTTTTCGGCCGACGTTGATTCGTTACAGTTGAGCCTAGAGGTTTTTGCAAGCGAGTCGAATATTACGACTTAGCGGCTTGACGCTCACCGTGTTGCGCAATCGCCCACCCCACATGTTCACGCACAATGTCTGACGAATCATCGCGCCGCGATTGCAGCGCTTCGATGACTGCGGGCGTCGAAGGCGCGTTACCTAAGCCCACCGCGAGATTGCGCAACCATTGTTCGTAGCCGATACGATGAATCGCGCTGCCGGCGAGGCGCACGGCAAATTCTTTCTCTGTCCACGCGAATAACGTAACGAGTTCGGCATCATCCAGGCCATTGCGCACGCGAAAATCATTGTCGTCGGTTTTTTTTGCGAACTTGTTCCACGGGCAAACGAGCTGGCAATCGTCGCAACCGTAAACGCGATTGCCCATGGGCTTGCGAAATTCTTCCGGAATGCTGCCCTTGTGCTCGATGGTGAGATAGGAAATGCAGCGTCGGGCGTCTAGCACATAGGGCGCGACGATCGCGCCGGTCGGGCAGATGTCGATGCAGGCCTGGCAGGAGCCGCAATGGTTGCCGACGGGTTGATCGATCGGCAATGGCAGATCGATAAAAATTTCGCCGAGAAAAAATAATGAGCCGCCGCGCCGATCCAGCAGCAACGTATGTTTGCCGCGCCAGCCTAGTCCGGCTTTGACGGCTAATTCCACTTCCATTACCGGCGCGCTGTCGGTGAATACGCGCTGCTGAAATTCGCCGATTGCGGTTTCAATCTTTTCGGCGAGGCGTTTTAGCTTGCCGCGCAAAATTTTGTGATAGTCGCGGCCGAGCGCATATCTTGCAACAAACGCACGCTCGCCATCGGCCAAGACTTCCTCGCTGTCGCGAACAGCGGCGACGGAATAATCCTGGCGCACGCAGATCACCCGTAGCGTACCGGGCACGAGTTCGGCGGGCCGCGCGCGCTTTACGCCATGACGCGCCATATAGTCCATCGTGCCGTGATAATTTTGTTCCAACCAGCGCAGCAATTTCTCTTCGGCATTACCAAGTTCGACATCGGCGATACCGACGGCGGAAAATCCGAGCTCGTTTCCCCAGGTCTTGATGTTTGTCGCCAGCTGATCGAGCATCGATGCGTTCATCGCGCCATCATAAACGAACCCAGCGTGTTGTCGTTCAATAGCTTGGGAGATGCCTGGAGAGGCAATCGCGGTGCGGCTCTCCAGCCAGTCGCTATAGCATTGAAGCGCGCGCGTACGCGTAAGCATGATGTGAAAAAACAACATGCCACGGTTCTGGTGCAAAAAGCCATTGCGCCCTCGCTATAATCGGCCGAATGATCACCATTCATTTAGCCGATGAACAAGCCACGCTCAATCTGGGCGCGCATCTTGCCGATTTTGTGTCGCCAGGTTTGACGATATTTTTAAGCGGCGATTTGGGTGCCGGTAAGACGACCTTGGTGCGCGGTTTGTTGCGCGGATTGGGTTTTGAAGGGCGGGTGAAGAGTCCGACGTACACATTAGTTGAATCGTATTCAATTTCGAGTTTATACTTGTATCATTTTGATTTATATAGATTCAAACATGAGCAAGAATGGCTGGACGCGGGCTTCGACGAAATTTTCGATGGCCGCAATATTTGTTTGGTCGAATGGCCGGAACGGGCGATGAGTTTATTGCCGCGCGCCGAGGTTGAAATTAGTTTAGCGCTGGACGGTGAAGGCCGCAGCGTGAAAATCGAGTCATCGAAAATTGATATGGAAAAGTTTTGGAATTCATGGGCGGCACAGTTAACGTGAATCTCTATCGCAAATTGTTGTGTGGGAGGTCGGAATGGTCTCCGACCCTCACCCTTGATCCCTCTCCCCGAGGGAGAAGGGGCGGGGATGAGGGCTGGCCGACGCAAGAATCATGAGCCTCCCATTTTTTATACGCCTATTGCTGTTGTCGTTTTGCTTCGCTGCGGCACCGGCCATCGCCGGCGCCAAAGTCACGTCGGCGCGAATTTGGCCGGCGCCTGATTACACCCGCGTCACGCTTGAGTCGAAAGAGGCGCTCAAATTCAATTCTTTCACGCTGAAAAATCCCGATCGTCTGGTGGTGGATGTCGAAGCGGATATGGACGAGGTGCTAAGCAGCCTGTCGGGCAAAGTCGTGATGGACGATCCGTACATCAATCTAGTTCGCGTCGCGCGCTTTAAGGCGAACACGGTGCGATTAGTGCTCGATCTGAAGGGCGAGGTGAAGCCAAACGTGTTTCTGTTGCCTCCAGTGGGCGAATACGGTTTTCGTTTGGTGATCGACATCAATCCCATCGCTGCACCCGATCCGTTGCTGCTGGTACTTGGCAAAGATGGCTTGCCGAGCGAACCAGCGCCGCCGAAAGAAGTCGAGACGCAAGCGAAAGATTGGGTGCCGCCTGAGGTTCCTTCGAAGAGTGACAACAGCGACAAAAAGCCGCTGCCCAGCAAATCGAAGCCCTTGATCGATCGGCTCGTGACGATCGTTATCGACGCCGGTCATGGCGGCGAAGATCCCGGCGCGCGCGGCGCCAATGGCAGCCAAGAAAAAGATGTCACCCTCGCCATCGCGCAATTGTTGAAAGACAAAATCGACCGCCAAGGGAACATGCGCGCGGTGTTAACGCGCGAAGGCGATTACTACATCGCGCTCGGTCAGCGCGTCGATAAAGCGCGCCGCGTGCAAGCGGATTTGTTCGTCTCGATTCACGCCGATGCATTCATCCGCCCGAACGCCCGCGGCTCGTCGGTGTTTGCGTTGTCCGAGCGCGGCGCCACGTCGACGCTAGCGCGCTGGCTGGCGAAACAAGAAAATTCCGCGGATCTCATAGGCGGCGTGAATTTGAAACAGAAAGATCCGTACCTTGCGCGCACCTTGCTCGATCTTTCGCAAACGGCAACGATCAACGATAGTCTGCGCCTTGGCCGCGCGGTGTTGAGCGAAATCGGCGACATTAATCGATTGCATCGTGGCGAGGTCGAGCAAGCCGGCTTTGCAGTGCTAAAGGCGCCGGACATTCCGTCAATCTTGGTCGAGACGGCGTTCATCAGCAATCCGGAAGAAGAACGCCGGCTCAACGATCCGGTCTATCAATCGAAGCTTGCCGATTCGATTGTTAACGGCATTAAGCGCTATCTGGCAAAAAATCCGGCGTTGGCGAAATCTAAAATCGCGGCCGTCGAGTAGATTTTTTCGTCGCGCCAGGAGCCGCATGGTTATTGCCCCGTGGCATGGCCTGGTCTGAGAGCGGGTCTGGTATTTCCTCTTAGAACAGGCGCCAAAAATAATCAGTAGTTCGCCGCATACTGGTGCGCCGTTATAATGTTGCACCGATGGCGCGCATTCAACTTCTTCCCGATATTCTGATCAGTCAAATCGCCGCCGGCGAAGTGGTGGAGCGGCCCGCGTCTGCTTTGAAAGAACTAATCGAGAATGCACTGGATTCTGGCGCGAGCACCATTGATGTCGATCTTGTGCAAGGCGGTATAAAGCGCATCAGCGTCGGTGACGATGGCGCAGGCATCGACCGCGAAGATTTGGCCCTTGCGCTGTCGCGCCACGCGACTAGCAAGATCGCCTCGCTCGATGATTTGGAGCGCGTCGAGAGCTTAGGATTTCGTGGCGAAGCGTTGGCGAGTATCGCGTCGATCGCGAAAGTCTCGTTAACGAGTCGAGCACGATCGGCTGAGCATGGTTGGCGCGTCGACGGCACGGCCGATTCGCAAGCCTCCCCCGCTGCTCGTGGCAGCGGTACAACGGTGACCGTAGACGATTTGTATTTCAACACGCCGGCACGACGAAAATTTTTGAAAACCGAGTTAACGGAATTCGGCCATTGCGAAGAAGTATTTCGCCGCCTCGCGTTAAGCCGCCCCGACGTTGGATTTTCATTGAGCCACAACGGTCGACAGATCAATCATTTGCCCGCGGTGACAGGCGATCCCGACGCTCGCGTTCGCACACTACTCGGAAAAGAGTTTTACGCGCAATCAGTCGCGATTGGTGTCGAATCCGGCGGCACTGCGCTGACCGGCCTTGCCGCGCTACCGACGTTTAATCGTAGCGGCCGTGATGCGCAATATTTATTCGTTAATGGCCGCTTCGTGCGCGATAAATTGTTGAGTCACGCCGTGCGCCAGGCGTATCACGACGTGCTGCATCACGATCGTCACCCGGCCTACGTGTTGTTTTTGTCGCTCGATCCGACGCTTGTAGATGTCAATGTTCATCCGGCGAAAACGGAAGTACGATTTCGCGACGGTCAGGCGATTCATCGCTTCGTGTTTCACGGGTTAGAGCGTTCATTGGCACAGCCACGTAATAACGCCGTGCCTTCGCCGAACAATGAACCGGAAGTAAACCGCAACGCTTGGCCGCAAACCTATGCGCCACTTCGTCATCAAGGTGAATTGCAAGTGCAGCAGCCGATGGCGTTTTACGAAACCATGTTCGCTGGCTTGCGCGAAACGGCGACGGCGAAAGCGCCAACCCATTCATTTGCGTCAGAGCCAACGCCGGAGCTAGGTTTCGCGTTGGCGCAGTTAAGCGGCATTTATATCCTTGCGCAAAATAAAAATGGATTGGTCGTCGTCGATATGCATGCTGCCCACGAGCGCGTGATGTACGAAAAACTCAAAGCCGCCGCGAACCGCGCTGAGCTCGCCTCGCAGCCGTTGTTAATTCCCGTCACATTTAGCGCCGATTCGCTCGACGTTGCGACCGCGAGCGAGGAGAGCGAAAAGCTGCAGGAATTCGGATTGGATGTCGGCGTATTGTCGCCAACGGCCTTGGCGGTGCGCTCGGTGCCGGCATTGCTGAAAGACGCCGACGCTGCGGAATTAACCAAAAGCGTGCTCGCCGAGTTGCGCGAATTCGGCGCCTCGCGCGCGCTCACGGAGCGGCGTAATGAATTGCTCTCGACTATGGCGTGCCATGGCGCGGTGCGCGCTAACCGGCAACTCACGGTACCGGAGATGAACGCGTTACTGCGTGAAATGGAACGCATCGATCGTTCCGATCAATGCAATCACGGCCGGCCGACGTGGTTTCAAATCACGATCGACGAACTTGATCGCATGTTTATGCGCGGCCGATGATGGTGCAAGGCATTACTAAGCGTGCGAAATATTTGCTCGATGTGCCCACCGAATGGGAAACGTTGTCACTACTCTGCGGCGTCGATGAAGCGGGCCGTGGGCCACTCGCCGGGCCGGTCTACGCGGCGGCGGTGATCTTGAATCGCGATCGCCCGATTGATGGATTGGCGGATTCAAAACAATTGAGCGAGGCTGCGCGAGATCGCTTAGCGGTAGAAATCAAAACTCACGCCAAGGCCTGGGCGATTGCCTTCGCGAGCGCGGAAGAAATCGATCAGCATAATATTTTGCGCGCATCGTTGTTGGCGATGCGCCGCGCGGTGCTCGCGTTAAAGGTTACACCGCAACTAGTCGTCGCCGATGGAACCCACTGCCCGGTGCTCGACATTCCGGTTGCGGCCATCGTCAAAGGCGATAGCAAAGTCGCGGCGATTTCCGCTGCGTCGATATTGGCGAAGACGGCGCGCGATGCCGAGTTAATCGCATTGCACGAAAAATTCCCCGAGTACGGTTTCGCCGACCATAAAGGTTATCCTACGTCACAACATTTGCTGGCGCTAAATCGCCACGGCCCATGCAGCGAACATCGTCGCTCATTCGCGCCGGTGAAGGCGCTGCTGGTAGAATCCATTCAACACCAAATCTCGGAGATCGAACAATGAAATGGTTATTGATGGCCCATATCTTGGGCGTGACGGTGTGGGTCGGCGGCATGTTCTTCGCCTACATGGCGCTGCGTCCCGCGTCGGTCGAACTATTGGAAACGCCGGAGCGATTGATTCTGTGGAACGGCGTCCTGCGGCGATTCTTATCGTGGGTGTGGGTTACCGTGCTGCTGATTTTGGCCAGCGGCTTGGGCATGATTATGATGCTCGGCGGGTTTGCCAAGGTGCTGTGGCCGATTCATTTAATGTTCGCGTTGGGCGTGATCATGATGCTGATTTTCGGGCACGTTTATTTCGCTGGTTATGCGCGCCTGAAACGTTATGTCGAGGGGCGCGAATGGCCCGCCGCGGGAAAAGCGCTGATTCAAATTCGTATGTTTATTGGGATGAATTTGATTATCGGGCTCGTTACCATCGTCCTTGCGACGTTGGGTTCGATGCATCACTGAGGGATGTGAATTCCCGTCGTCTCTTCCTCTTGTCATTCCCGCGTAGGCGGGAATCCATTTGGCACTTGATCTTGCAACAGCACTATGGGTTCCCGCCTGCGCGGGAATGACAAACTTAACGCATCCGCTTGGCACTTGATCTTGCAACAGTACTATGGATTCCCGCCTGCGCGGGAATGACAAACTTAACGCATCCGCTCCAACGCAATCGCCGTCGCCTCGCCGCCGCCAATACAAAGCGACGCGACGCCGCGCTTCAAATCATACTTCTCCAACGCAGCGAGGAGCGTCACCATAATCCGTGCGCCCGACGCGCCGATGGGATGGCCGAGCGCGCACGCGCCGCCATGAACATTGACCTTGTCGTGCGGTAAACTGAGATCGCGCATCGCGGCCATCGTGACGACCGCGAAGGCTTCGTTGATTTCGAATAAATCGACTTCTTTCGCCGACCAGTTGGTCTTTTCGAATAATTTTTTCATCGCAGCAACTGGCGCGGTGGTGAACCAGTTCGGCTCTTGCGCGTGGGTGGTGTGGGCGATGATGCGTGCGAGCGGTTTGAGGCCACGCTTTTCCGCGTCGGAAAGCCGCATCAATACTAGCGCTGCGGCGCCATCGGAAATGGAGCTGGAGTTGGCCGGCGTCACTGTGCCGTCTTTGCGAAACGCTGGTTTGAGCGTTGGAATTTTTTCCGGCTTCGCCGTCAACGGCTGCTCGTCCTGCGAAATGTTCACATCTTGTTTGCCGGCTTTCGTCGTGATGCTTGCGATCTCTTTTGCAAAGCTGCCGTCGCGCGTGGCCTTGAGCGCGCGCGAAAGAGAGGCGATGGCAAATTCATCTTGCGCCTCGCGCGTGAATTCGTATTTGCTCGCGCAATCTTCGGCGAACGTGCCCATCAAGCGGCCTTTATCATAGGCGTCTTCCAAGCCATCGAGGAACATGTGGTCGATGACTTGCTGGTGACCCAAGCGCATGCCGCCGCGCGCTTTTGGCAATAAGTAAGGCGAGTTCGTCATGCTCTCCATACCGCCGGCGATCATGATTTCATTGCTGCCGGCGGTGATAATATCGTGGGCGAGCATTGCTGCTTTCATGCCCGAGCCGCACATTTTGCTGATCGTCGTGCAACCGGTCGATAGCGGAAGACCAGCGCCAATACTGGCTTGGCGGGCAGGTGCCTGGCCGACGCCGGCCATTAAACAGTTGCCCATAATCACTTCTTGAATGTCGCTTGCTATGAGGCCAGCGCGTTCAACCGCTGCGCGAATGGTAGCGGCGCCCAATTCCGGCGCCGTGACATTTTGGAATACACCTTGGAAACCGCCCATGGCGGTTCGCGCGGCACCGACGATTACGATGGAATCTTGCATGTAAGCTCCTAGCTAGTTTGTTTTGTTAAGTATGCGATCGAGAATAGTAAATCGATGTAAATAATCGTTCAATTCATTGGCCGGAAATTTTTCCTGCGACATTTCTTGCCAACCTTGACGATCAAGGCGCGGGAAGTGCGCATCGCCGTCGACTTCCGCATCGACTTCCGTTAGATAAATACGATCGACGCGATCCAGCACTTGGCGATAAATTTCTGCACCGCCGATGAAGAAAATTTCCGGGTCGTCGCCGCAGGCGGTGATCGCGGCATCCACTGAGGGCACAACAACCGCGCCGTCAAAGCGAAATTGCGGATTGCGCGAAACAATGACCGTCTTGCGGCCCGGCAATAAGCAGCCGATCGATTCAAACGTTTTGCGTCCCATGACGATGTGGTGCGCCATGGTCAAAGCGCGAAAGCGTTTCAAGTCGATCGACAATCGCCAAGGAAGTTTATTGTCTTTGCCGATGACGCCGTTACGGGACATGGCGACGATGAGGGAGAGTCTTTGTTCGTTCAATTTGATGCGCGTTTGAATTAAATTAAGTTGCGTTTCACAGTGCTATGCCCAGCGCTCATTATTTTCCTCTTTTCAAGCAATCCTGTCGACGCAAGCAAGTCGCAGGCGCGAAATAAAGCAATGGCCTGGAAGGCGCATGGATATTGGCTCGCAGGCCAGTATTTGCCGGAAGGCGCGCCGGTATTACCTCCTGGCACGATGTCATTGCGAGCGACGCGAAGCAATCTCGCTTTTTTACAGCGCTAAATTGAGATCGCCGCGTCGCCCGTAGGGATCCTTTCCATGAACCCTATCGGGATCATCACCTTTAACATGTCATCCTGAACGCAGTGAAGGATCTGCTTTTTTACGGCGGCTAAAGCAGATCCTTCGCGTTGCTCAGGATGACATGTGGAAGTGGACGCAAGAACGCCAGCGGTTCATGGTCCGTGGGCGGTATTAGCGCCGATACAGGCCGCTCGCGATGACCCAATATTTAGGGCTTAGCGGGAATTTTGTTTTCCCGTGTCTTGCCGTCCAACAAACACGCAATATTCATATCGCCCATCATGTTCACCACCGTGCGGCAACGATCGAGAAACCAATCGACGGTGAGCAGAATCGCGATGTATTCGATCGGCAAGCCGACCGCTTTGAACACCATGGTCATCGTGACCAGACCCGCCTCGGGAATGCCCGCTGCGCCCACGGACGCGAACACGCTGGTGATGACGACTAAAAATTGTTGCGTGTAGGTGAGTTCCATGCCCAACATTTGGGCGATGAATAGCGCCGCCATGGCTTCGTAGAGCGCCGTGCCGTCGTTATTGAAGTTCGATGCGACCAGCGCGCCAAGACTTGCCGATTGTTCGCGCAGACCGACGCGATCTTTCAGGCAGGCGTAGGTAACCGGTGATGTTGCCGTAGAACTTGCGGTGGAGAATGCCATCACCATCGCGTCGCGCGCGCCGCGTAACAGGTCAGTGGGTTTTACCCACGATCCGAATCGAACACGCAAAAGATAGTAGGTCGCCTGAAGCAACAAGGCGACGATCACCGCGATAACAAACCAGCCGAGCGCTTTGAAATCGGAGAGTCCTTTAGTTCCGACAATACTTGCGACGATGCCAAACACCGCGATCGGAATGACTTCAATCACCCAACGCAATATGGTGATGATCGCGCCGAATCCGATGTCGGCCAGATCCATCACGTTGCGAATCGGCGTTTCGCGAAAGCGGCGCAACGCAATGCCGAAGGCAATGGCGATGAAGATCACGCCGATGACTTTGCCGTCGTCGCCGAGAGGCCCGAGCAAACTTTTCGGCACGTTGTCGAGTAATTGCTGAATGGGATCGGGCCCCGATTTGCCGCTCGTTTGGCTTTCCGGCAGGGTAATTTTCGCGGCGCTACCGGGTTCAATGACATTCGCGACAAAAAGCCCTATCAATATTGCCACGAGGGTATTGAGTAACAGCAAGCCAGCAATACGTAGGCCAATTTGGCCCTTTAGTTCTACGCGCAATAGCGCGCGAATCACCGCGACCAGAATCAACGCCGGTGCAAGGGCGCCAAGCAAGCGCAATACGAGTTTCGCCGGAATGGCTAGCCAGCCGACGCTCGTCCCGAACGTGAGGCCAACAATAACGCCGAGCACCAGCGCGCCGAGAATGCGCAGATAAAGCGGAAAAGCGCGCCAGCGTCCCCATAGGCTGGCCGTCTTCTCGGGTGCTTGAAATAAGAATTCGTCGTTCACTGGATCGATGTTGAGATTGACGAACGTATGCTAGCACCTTGGCGGCCTTGAGTCGCCATATCCTACCTAACCATGTGGGGACGCGACGTCTTCAAGTCGGCTACGATTCCTTCGTGTTGGTTTCTCCTCACTCCTAGACAGCACACTGCCTCCAGTGCAGGAGTGTTCGCGCCCCGCCCATCGCGGGGCGTTATTTTTCCAGTCTCAAATAAGGCAATCTCAAATTGCCCGCAAACCAGTGTCGGCCATCGCGGAAATACTTTAGATCTTGCGCCAGATTGGGATCGACGATGAGTAGATGGAAACAGTCATTTTCTCGCCCTGCTGCAGGCCAACGGGTGCGAATTCCTCACCCGGTCCTAGTGATCGTGTCGATGATGCGCACTCAACGCATCTAGGCCAAAATCAGCCACCGGATCGCGCCAGACCGTATGCACATGATTTGCGTCGCGGGTGGTGTTGTCGTATTCGACCAACAAGCGTTGGCCTTGAATACGATAGTAGTGCGGCTTTCCAGACGTTAAACTGCCAGCCCATGCCAAATGCAAGCCACCGAAACTATCGCCGTTGATGCGGGCACTCTCACGTTCGGCGATGCTGTCAGGCATCCGTTGCACATAAGTTGCAAGTAATGCGCGCAATATTTCTTGCTGGGCTGACGTCATTGTGGCGGCAGCAAGTCCCTTTGGCTGGGTAGTGAAACGCACGGCGTCGATATGTGCCGCAGTCAAACCGATTTTTGCTTCTTCGTTAGTTTGGATGGTATTCATCAAGTCGAGCAATTCACCGGTAAATTCATTGCGCCATATTTTGCGCAGGTGGGGCGGGGTGTCGCCGTGTTGAACAACGCTGCGATTTCCACCGACTAAATCGACCGGCGGAACCGGCGATAGCACGGCGGTAGCGCGTTGTTCGTCGTTCAATGAATGTAGCAACTCGAACGCGATGTCGGCTGAGCCGGCGAGCGGCCGCAGTAGGTGACCACCCAGCATCGGCGAGCTAGCAGGATCGGCGCCAAAAAAACATGGCGTGAATGCGCGCAGCTCGCCGCTGACGATGGTGTGGTGAATCGAAATGTGATGACCGCCAAAGCGCCATGACCACGTATCCGCGCCCGGCGTGCCGAAAATGCGTAGGTAATAGCGCGTTGGATCGCGGCCGCGTTCGTGGCCGAAGCCGACGCGAAAACCTTCTAGTTCGTCGAGGATATTTTCCAGACCCATGATGCTGGCGGCGGTGACGTAACCGGCGCGCGATAAACCGGTAGACAATAAACGCATCACGTGGCGATGTTGCGCCGGACGCATTTCACTAAATGTCAGGCCGCCGTGATCGGTCGGCGTGTAATACCAGCGTTGCCGCTCTTCGTCCGACGGGAAATCCCATTGCGCGACCTTGCGCTGTTCGGGCGATAGCGAATCGAGCAGCGTTTGCGCGGCATCGGCCATACGCGCCACAATTTCGCGATCGTCGCTCATTGCCCTGGCCCTCGAAGTCCGAAAATTAATTCCGGATCGCCCGGCGTCCAAGTGCCGTCGAATTGCGAACGGCGGCCGATGGCGCGCGTGCGGTCCAATAGCTGCTTGCCCACGGCCAATTGGCCTGGCTGCCATCGTTCTAGTGCCGTGGTGACATCGTTGTTGTTTTGTAGGGCCTCGGCGAGTGCCCATGCATCGGACGCGGCCTTAGCCGTACCCGCGGCGGCATGCGGACGCGCAACGAACGCCGCATCCCCGACTAAACAGATTGGGCCGAATGCCATCCGCGGCACTTCAATGTCGTAGACCACTTGTAAAAACGGCTGCTCCGCCGCACACACTAACGTTGCCATCGGCGCCGGTAAGCGTGCCTGGGCCACCGCGCGCAACTCGTTTACGTGATGCGCGGCGGCGACGCCCGGTGGCAACGAAATATCACGACGCACGCCGGCGTTATCGGTAAGTAAATTGTCTAAATCGCTGCCCGCAAGATAGTTTCGATACCAGACGAAATTGAGCAGCCGATCGCCGCGTTTGACCGAACCATTCAAGCCCGGAATCGGATAGACCAAAATGTGGCTGTTGGCGTAAACAAAATAGGTTATCGCGTTATCGAACACGGTGCGCGTCGCTGCATCTAACTGCGCTTCCGGCACCATGCCGCGCCACGCGACATAACCGGCATAGGCCGAGCGCACTTCGGGTAACAAGCGCGCTCGCGCCAACGAGCCGACACCATCAGCCATGACAGCCAGATCCACGCGTTGGGACATTTGCGCTGCGAAGGCAATTTCGACAACGTTCTCCTGCGCTTCCCATCCGGTCATTTCATAACTGAGGTGGTAATTGTTCGCGGGGAATCGCGTTAGCAACCGACGATAAATGGTATTCCACGAACTAAAGCGATAGCCGTGCGACGCTTCAAAAAGCACATCGGCGTTGCGATGCAAATAACGAATGTACGCAGTGGGGATGCTGATCTCATCGAGCGCGACATCCGCGCGCTCGACCAGATAGCGTTGACTTTCGGGAAGAAAACCGATGCCGGCACCGCGCTGCGCCAATTCAACCGGCGAGCGCTCATAGATGTCGACATCGATACCGAGATCGCGCAACAGTAGAGCGGCATACAAACCACCGAGGGAACCGCCGACTACCGCCGCGCGCATTGTCGCGCAGGCTTACGGTTTGCCGAACGTGGCGATCTTGTCGACCGGGCACTCGAACAAGACGCGCCGCTCGTTTTTCGACGGATCGCGCAGGCCATAGGGCGCGGGTTGCTGCGTGTATTTGGTCCAAATTTTGTCGAGTTGCTTGGTGACACGCGCGCCTTCCTTCGGATCGTCTTCCAAAATCTCGCGCTTGACGGTGCATTTGATGCTAACCCAGTGATACATGTTGGCGGGATTTACCAACAGCAAGGTCAGCTTCGGATTCGCTCGTATCCACTCCACTTTTTTGCGATGAGTCGCGACGTTGACCAATACCGTTGAGCCCTCGTAGTCGAACCACATCGGCGTTAAGTTTGGGCGCCCGTCGGAACCCAACACCGCAAACATCGCTGGGACGGGACCATCCAAAAGCGGCTTGTAGATGGGATCGATATCGTCTAATGAATTGATATTGACATGGCCGCCGACCGAAAACTGATTGGCTTGCAAACCATTCGCTACATCCAAGAATTTAGCTACTGCAATTGCCATGTCTCCCCCTTGTTACAGTTAGGTTTTCAGATAATGTAATCGCGGCGAAATCGGTAAACGTGTAATGGTCTGCACCGCGTCACGGTTCGCATGACTTTAGCACGGATAGATACTCCGGTGAAGCGCTGCTGGTGCGAATTGCGCCGGTAGAAAACGATGTAAGCTCTGATATATTTCGATCTCGTCGCGATACTGTGTTGCTAACGTAAAATGGCTACTTGCATATCACAATTGTGCCGTGTGACAATTTTTCCTTCGCGCCATGTTTTGCGTAGAAGTCAAAATAAATCAGAGCTTCCCTAAGAAAAGGAATAGTTAAATGTCGATCGGTGTAGTTGGCGTTGGCGCGATGGGAATGGGGGTGGTGGGAACGTTGTTGCGCGCTGGACATAAGATCTATGCGCGCGATGTTATTGTCGAGCGTATGCTTCAAGCCGAAACGTTGGGTGCCATTCCTTGTGCTTCACCTGCGGCGATGGCGCGGGAAGTGGACGAGATCATTATTCTCGTTGTCAATGCCGCGCAAGTTGAAGAGGTTTTGTTTGGTACGGAAGGGGCGGCGCCGGCGCTATCAAAGGGGAGCGTCGTGATTCTTAGTAGCACGCTTGCGCCGGATTATGTTGAAGCGCTCGGCCCGCGCTTAGCAGCGCTGCAACTCAGCCTGTTAGATGCGCCGGTGTCCGGCGGTCCGGCACGTGCAGCCGCAGGGACTACGACCATCATGGTCGCTGGCGAATTGGATGCTTACCAGCGTTGCGCGCGCCTGCTCGAAAGCATTAGCAGTAAGGTGTTTCATCTTGGCGACGTGCCCGGCACGTCTTCAAAAATGAAACTCGTCAACAATTTGCTCGCCGGTGTCAATCTTGTCGTGGCGGCGGAAGCAATGGCATTAGCAATCCGCATAGGTTTGGATCCCCAGGCAGTTTTCGACGTGGTTAACGTCAGCTCCGGCGCCAGTTGGATGTTTCAAGATCGTATGGCGCGGGTGTTAGCTAACGATTATGAACCGAGAGCGGCGCTACCGATTCTGACTAAGGATTTAGGTCTGTTGCTTGACCTGGCGAAGGATAAAAACTTTCCGGCGCGCCTCGGCGCCGCGGCACATCAGGTATTTTCTTCGGCGTCGCAGTCGAGTTATGGCGCCGAAGACGATGCGGCTATCATTAAATTCTACCAAGCTCTAGCGGAAATAAGGCTACCAAAAGGGACGCGATAAGTTCATTGATCGTAGTTCACTACGATACGGTCGCTGGCCGGATAACTTTGACAGGTCAATATGTAGCCGCGCGCAATTTCGTAATCTTCGAGTGCGAAATTTTGATCCATATCGACATCGCCTTCGATGAGCTTGGCGCGACAAGTAGAGCACACACCGCTCTTGCAGGCATGAGGCGGTTCGAGGCCTTCGCGCATACTGGCTTCCAATATCGTCTCGATTCTTTTTTTCATTGTAAAGGTTCGTGCTCGGCCTTCAATGATGATCGTCGCCTCGCAGATTTCGGCATGCTTTGCCGCCGCCTCAATCTCAGCTTTGGGTTTGCGCTTGGCCATCTCCGGCGTTGCGAATAATTCAATTTTGATCTGTTGCTGTGTTAATCCGTGGGCTCGCAGTGCGGCGTTGATGGTCATCATCATCGGTTGCGGGCCGCAAATAAATGCGCTGTCGACGGTTTTCAGATCGATCCAATGTCTAAACAATAAATCGCATTTTTCCGTGGTCATCATGCCGTTGAATAACTCGACTTCTTGATGCTCGCGATTCAAGATGTGAACTAAATTCAGCCGCCCCATGAATTCATTTTTGAGATCTTCTAATTCCTCGCGAAACATGTTGGTGCTCGAGGCTTCGTTCGCGTAAAACAACGTAAAGCGGCTCTGTGGCTCGGTGAGTAGGGTGGTTTTGAGAATGGCGAAAATCGGTGTAATACCGCTGCCACCGGCGAACGCGACGTAGTGTTTTTGATTCGCGGCATTCAGCGGGACATAAAAGTGGCCGATCGGCGGCATGACGTCCAATACCTGCCCGGTTTTCAATTCCGTGTTCGCCCACGTTGAAAATAAACCACCTTGGACTCTTTTAATACCAACCCGCAGTGTGTGATCTTGCACGGCGGAGCAGATCGAATAGGTGCGCCGCACTTCTTCGCTATCGAGTGCTGTGCGAAACGTCAAGTATTGCCCCTGAATAAATTGGAAAAACGCTTGGTGTTCTTCCTTTGGATCAAGCGTAACGACGACCGAATCGCGAGTTTCGCGGCGGACATCGGTAACGGTCAATGGATAAAATTGAGCCATCAAATGCACTTAAAATAATCGAAGGGCTCTAAGCATGTATCGCATCGGTATTGCGCTTTGCAAGGCGTGGAGCCGAATTCGCTTACTTTTGTTACGTCCGGCGAAGCGCATTGTGGGCACGAAATCGTATCGTTGCGCGGGGAGGGTGGCGCAATGCCGAACTCGCGCAACTTTTGCTTTCCTTGCTCGGAAATCCAATCGGTGGTCCACGCCGGTGCGAGTTGCGTTTCCAGCTTTAAATTGTTTAGTCCGCGTGATCGCAGCGCGCTACGAATATCGTCCGCGATGACGGCTGTTGCGGGGCAACCGGAATAGGTAGGCGTGACGCTTACGATGAGTTGATCTTCATTCCAGCGTACGTCGCGGACGATGCCTAAATCAACCACGGAAATGATCGGAATTTCCGGGTCAGGCACTTCGCGCAGCCATGACCAAATTTCTTCGGTACCGATTTGGGGCGTCATTTCATTTTCACAAAGATACCAAACTGTCGTTCCCGCGAAGGCGGAAATCCATTCGGCTTTTGCGAGGACATTGTCGATTTATATTGTGATTGCTAAAATAACAGTTACCGAAAAATCGATACGCCCTATGGATACCCGCCTTCGCGCGGATGACACGATTAGGTGCACGCGAAACTAGACAAACCTCTACCACGTCGCGTTCGGATAAGCCCGTTGCAAAAATTGCATCTCGGCAAGTAAATAGCCGAGATGTTCGCTGTGCACGCCGCGTTTGCCGCCGCGCTGCGCCCAATCATTTTGCGGGATGTTTAGGGTTGCTTCGTCGAAAGTATTCTTGACGATCTGTAGCCATGGCGCGCGCAATTCTTCAAGATCGACGGCTACACCTTGCGCGATCAAGTCGCGATCGATCGTATCCATTTCGAACAACTCGCCGGTGTAACTCCACAGATCGTCGATGGCTGCTTTCATGCGTTGATGGCTTTCATCGCTGCCGTCGCCCAGCGTGATCAACCAATCGCGGCTGCGGCGCAAATGGTAATTAACTTCTTTGATGGATTTGGCCGCGATGGCTGCTATTTGCTCGTTGCTACTTTTCGTTAGCGCGCCAAGCAACAACTGATGAAACGCATCGAAGAAAAATTGCCGCGTAATCGTGTGAGCGAAATCGCCATTCGGTTGCTCGACTAAGAGAACGTTTCGATACTCCCCGGCATCGCGTAGATACACGAGCTTGTCCGCGTCGCGGCCATCGTTCGCGACTTCCGCCGCGAGGCTGAGCCATAGCTGTGCTTGGCCGAGTAAATCCAGCGCAGTATTGCCGATAGCGAGTTCTTCTTCGATTGCCGGTGCGTGGCCGACTAGCTCGGATAAGCGATGACCGAGAATGAGATCGGTATCGCCCAGGCGCAGCAAATAGTCGAACAACGCACTCACATATGGCCCACTTCTTCAGGGACTTCGTAGAAAGTCGGATGACGATAGACTTTATTGTTGGCCGGCTCGAACAGCGGCTCTTTATCGCCGGGGGAACTTGCGGCGATGTCGCTTGAACGCGCCACCCAAATGCTCACGCCTTCGTTACGCCGAGTGTAAACATCGCGCGCGTTGCAAATCGCCATCTCGGCATCGGCAGCATGTAGGCTACCGACGTGGCGGTGAGCGAGGCCGTTGCTACTGCGGATGAAAACTTCCCATAGGGGCCATTCTTGCATCTTTGCTTCCACGGTCAATAGATGGCGCGCCGGTGATGGCAAACTCCTTCCCCTTCAAGGGGAAGGTTGGGATGGGGATGGGTTTCGATACGGTCGAAAAACCCATCCCCACCTAACCTCCCCTTGAAGGGGAGGAACCAATTCGCGGCACTCCTTAGGTTCATGTATTCGAATAGCGTTACGTCGCTTTCGCGCGAGCGGCTTTCTTTTTCGCGTGAACCAGTGCCGCTTCGCGGACCCAGGCGCCTTCGTCGTAAGCGCGTTTACGCGTCGCGACGCGTTCGCGATTGCAAGGGCCGTTGCCTTTGATGACTTGAAAAAATTCGTTCCAGTCAATTGCGCCGAAATCGAAGTGGCCGCGTGCTTCGTTCCATTTGCGGTCGACATCAGGAACTTTGAGGTTGAGAAACTCCGCTTGCTTCGAAGCTTCGTCGACGAACTTCTGCCGCAATTCGTCATTGCTATTGAGTTTAATTTTCCACTGCATCGATTGCGCACTGTGCACACTGGCATCGTCCGGCGGGCCGAACATCATCACTGTCGGCCACCACCAACGATTCAGCGCATCTTGCGCCATGGCTTTTTGTGCGGCATTGCCGCGTGCAAGCGTCAACATGATGTCGAAACCTTGGCGCTGATGAAAACTTTCTTCCTTGCACACGCGCACCATCGCTCGCGCGTACGGGCCATACGAACAACGCTGCAGTGGCACTTGATTCATGATCGCGGCGCCGTCGACCAGCCAGCCAATCGCGCCGATATCGGCCCAGGTGAGCGTCGGATAATTAAAGATGCTGGAGTACTTTGCTTTGCCGTTGTGCAATGCTTCGATCAATTCGCCGCGCGACACGCCAAGCGTTTCTGCGGCGCAATAAATATACAAACCGTGGCCGGCTTCGTCTTGCACTTTCGCCAGTAGGATTGCCTTGCGTTTCAGCGTTGGCGCGCGCGTGATCCAATTGCCTTCCGGCAACATGCCGATAATTTCCGAATGGGCGTGTTGCGAGATTTGTCGGATTAATGTCTTACGATATTCCTCGGGCATCCAGTCTTTCGGCTCGATGCGAATGTCGGCATCGATTCGTGCCTGAAACGCGCGTTCGTCGTCGCTCAGCTCTTCGAGCGGTCGGACTTTGCTGGTCTCGACGATTTGCGCGTACATAAACTATTTCGCTTCCGGGGCGGGGTTCACGACGTTCGTTCCACTTGGGCCGATGCCGCTAATTTGCACGATGACTTCTTCATCCTTCGCGCCATCGTAGTGAACTTTCCCCGGCGTGTGGATGGCAAATCCACCGACTTTTACCGGTGTCGTTTTTTCCGGGTCGAGCACATCGCCCTCGCCGGCCCACCAAGTGCCTTGCAGCACCGTGACGAAACGCGCTTCTGGATGCCAGTGGGGTCGGCTCATGGTGCCGGGCGCAAACTTCGCCCGAATCGTGTAGGGCCCGGCTTCACGTGGATTGCCTGCGATGACGACAAACTTCACACCCGGTAGCCCCGGATAATCTTGCCACTTCAGCTCGTCGGTCTGTTGAATCGTAATCGTGTCCGACGCCGCATGTGCGACACTTATCGCAGCCACCAAACAGGTTGCAATAATTAGGTTTAACCAATTTTTCATCTTCACTCCTTTGCGATTTTGAACTAACCGTGATTTTACATGAGAGCGCGCGACGCGCGGCGAACATCCAGTGGCGAAACTAAGTGTGCCTGGAGAGCCGCGCCGACATTGCCTCGCAGACTATGCCATGCCAAGAGGCAAGCGGGAAGCGCCTGCTGGCGCGGCTATCGAAAACCTTGCGATTCAAGCATCACCGCCATCGGCGTGATGCTCGATGAAAGCCGGAAGCCGGGCGAACTTTCAATCGCGTGAACGAATGCCTCCAACGATTGCCAATCGGTAGACACCGTGTTGAGCGGCGCAACGTCGGCATAACGGCTTGGCTCAAACATCAGCGTAATTCCCACCAGCCAATCGGGCTCGGAAATACCTGTGCTAATTCGTCGATGTAATCCAAACTTGAATCCCGTGACACAGCCCTCCGACCAGCCACCATAGCGAAACAACATCGTGTCTGTCGGCGAACTGTGCGCTACGCCCTCGATCGGAACCATGCGAAACCAATCAACCATCAAACTGACCATCGGATCGACACGCAGGTGTTCGACATCAACGGCGCGTTTGTTAAGAAACGTTTGCAGGGACGCGACAACGGTACTATCGCTCATGTCTGGCGGATTTCCTATTTGGCGGTGAACTAATATCTTACGCTATCTTCAAGAGGATACGGTCAGCGTGAAGACTGTGCAATCGCACCCACTCGGTAAGCATCCCCCACCCAACAAAACGAATATTTAAGTACATGTCAGCCCGATTCAGTACCCTCAACTGCCGTTTCTCGGTTAATTGCTGGTGGATTAGTAGGGAATAGAAATTCCCGCGGCAATCAACATTGTCGTCAACTCGATCAAAGGCAAACCAATCAGCGCGTTTGGATCGTCACCGCGAATGTATTCAATCAGCGCAATTCCGAGCCCTTCGCTTTTCGCGCTGCCCGCGCAATCGTAGGGCGTTTCGGCCAAGAGATAGCGCTCGATTTGCGGCGGGGAAAGAGTGCGAAATTTGACTTCGATGCTGACAATTTTGCTCTGAATTCTATTTGCTCCGCTATCCAACAAACATAGTGCCGTATGGAAGAGAACGGCATTGCCACTGGCGGCGGTGAGTTGTTTAACGGCGTTATCGTGATTTCCAGGCTTGCCGATGGCTTGGCCATGGAGGACTGCAACTTGATCCGAGCCGATGATGAGTGCATCGGGGAATCGCTGCGAGAGCGCGCGCGCTTTTTGCTCGGCTAAGCGCAGCGCCGTTTGTGGCGGCGCTTCGTCCGGAAGCGGCGATTCGTCGATATCCGGGCTGACGGAGCTGAATGGCAATCGGAGCCGCTGTAGCAGTTGTTGACGATAAATTGATGAGGATGCGAGGATTAAAGGTTTGTTTTTCAATGCAAAAATCCTTTGACAGGGCGTCCTGTAAATACTATCATGCGCGCCTTATGTCGAACGAAATAGTCATCGATAGTATCTCGTTCGCTAAGAAAAGCGAATCACTTCAGGGTAAAATAGAACTCGCCCGTTTTGAACGCGCGCGCGAGTCGTTAGCGTCCAGTGACGGAGAGCTTAACTTTCGTCTGATTGGCAAGTTAGATTTTCGGCGCCGGCCAAACCTAGTTTTATCGATTTCTGGGCAGATTACGTTAACCTGCCAGCGTTGTTTGGCGGAGTTTCAGCACGAATTGGATATCGAAAGTCGTTTGGTATTGGTTACAAATGAAGCAGAGCTGCCGGACATTGATGATGAAGACCCCGACGTCGATGTCGTCGTCGCGAGCGGTAAGTTGAACGTTCTCGAATTGCTTGAGGACGAAATTATTTTGGGTTTACCCATTGCGCCACGGCATGACTACGATTGTGTTGTGGTTAAAGTAAGTAATTCGGTAGAAGAGTTCGGCCAGCCTTTTGCGAGATTAGGTAAACCGTCTTAAAGTATGATTGAAATTGTGATTGAAGGAGTAACACCATGGCAGTTCAGCAAAACAAGAAATCGCCGTCGAAACGCGGTATGCATCGATCCCACGATTTTTTGACTAATCCCCCGTTGGCCGTCGAGCCAACCACCGGTGAAGTGCACCTGCGGCACCACATCAGCCCAAATGGATTTTATCGCGGTAAGAAAGTCGTCCCGACTAAGGGCGAGTAATTGACGTCGGCTAAGCTCCCTAGATTTACTTGACGATGCGTTTGTGACGATTACGGTCGCCATCGATGCGATGGGGGGTGATCATGGTGTGCCGGTCACCGTTGGGGCGGCGTTGTCCTATCTCAAGCACACGCTGAATACTCGAATTATTCTGGTGGGCGATCAAGTCGCAATTGAAGCGGCACTGGCTGCGACTAAAAATCGCGATGCCGATCGTTTGCAGGTACAAGCGGCAAGTGAAGTGGTATTAATGGATGAATCCCCTGCGCTGGCATTGCGCAAAAAGAAGGATTCGTCCATGCGTGTTTCGGTTAATCTCGTCAAAGAAGGGCGGGCGGATGCCTGCGTGTCCGCCGGAAATACCGGCGCGCTGATGGCGATATCAAGCTTTGTTCTGAAGACGCTGCCTGGCATCGAACGGCCCGCAATCGCCGCGACATTGCCCACTTATACAGGGCAAACCTTGGTGCTGGATTTGGGTGCGAACGTCAATTGCTCGGCCCAACAATTGCTGCAATTCGGCGTGATGGGGGCAATGCTTGCCGCTGCCGTCGACGGCAAAGAGCGTCCAACCGTTGGCCTGCTCAATATTGGTGAAGAAGCCATCAAAGGCAATGAAGTGGTCAAGGAAGCGGCTGATTTATTGCGTGCGAGTCATTTGAATTTTTATGGCAACGTCGAAGGTGACGATATTTTCAAAGGCACGGTCGATGTGGTCGTTTGCGACGGCTTTACCGGCAACGTCTTGCTGAAATCGACGGAAGGATTGGCGCGCATTATGGGAACTTTTTTGCGCGAAGAGTTTAGCCGAAACTTTCTGACTAAACTTTCCAGCATTGTCGCTATTCCGGTCATCAATGCGTTTCGCCGCCGTGTCGATCCGCGTCGCTATAATGGCGCAACGCTGGTGGGTCTGCGTGGTATTGTCGTAAAAAGTCACGGTTCGGCGGATATGTTTGCATTCGAGACGGCGATAGAGCGAGCCGCCGCAGAAGTTAAGAACGGCGTGCTCAAACGCATCGAAGAAATGATGGCGGCACAACAGATTAAGGCTGCATGAGCTTTTCCCGCATCGTCGGGACAGGCTCGTATCTGCCCGAGAAAAAACTCTCCAATCGCGATCTAGAATCCATAGTCGAGACGTCCGACGAATGGATCTACACGCGCACCGGTATTCGCAATCGACATATCGCGGCCGATAATGAGACGACGAGCGATCTCGCGCTGAAGGCGAGTCAACGCGCTATCGAAGCGGCTAGGATCGATCCGCATGAGATTGATCTCATTATCATTGCGACCTCTACGCCGGACATGATTTTTCCCAGCACGGCGTGTCTGTTACAAGCCAAGCTCGGCATCAAAGGTGGCGCCGCGTTCGATATTCAGGCGGTATGCACTGGATTCATTTACGCATTAGCGACAGCTGATAGTTTTATTCGTTCTGGGCAACATCGCTGTGCGCTGGTTGTCGGTGCTGAGATATTCTCGCGAATCTTAGACTGGAACGATCGTGGCACCTGCGTGTTGTTCGGTGATGGTGCCGGCGCGGTTGTGCTGAAGTCGAGTGAGACGCCGGGTGTTTTGTCTAGCCATCTTCACGCCGATGGTTCTTATGCCAGTATTCTTTGTACACCTGGATCCATAAAGAATGGCGCAGTGACAGGCGAGCCGTTTTTGAAGATGGAAGGTAATAGCGTCTTTCGCTTGGCAGTCAATGTACTCGATGATGTCGGCCGCGAAGCGCTTGCGGCGAATAATATCGGCATTGATAAAATCGACTGGTTCATCGCGCATCAAGCGAACATTCGCATCATTCACGCAACGGCGAAGAAGCTTGGCTTACCACTAGAACGTGTCATCGTCACTGTCGAAGATCACGGCAATACATCGGCGGCGTCGATTCCATTGGCGCTTGATGTTGCGGTCGGCGACGGACGCATTAAGCCCGGTCAGCATGTTTTGCTTGAAGGTGTCGGCGGTGGATTTACTTGGGGTTCGGTATTATTGAAGATGTAATGTGAAATGACTAACAGCGCATTCGTTTTTCCTGGCCAAGGTTCACAAAGCGTCGGCATGATGGCGGCGTTCGGTGATGCGCCGGTCATCAAAGAGACTTTTGTTGAAGCATCGGATTTGTTGCAGATTGATCTTTGGAAAATGGCGATCGAAGGCCCGGCCGAAGACATGGCGCAGACCGTAAACACACAGCCATTGATGTTGACGGCGGGAATCGCAATATGGCGGTTATGGCGTAACGCCGGTGGCGCGATGCCGTCGTTTTTTGCCGGACACAGCCTCGGCGAATACAGTGCGTTGGTTGCGGCAGGCGTGATCCCCTTTGCTGACGCGGTACCATTAGTTCGATATCGTGCCGAGGCAATGCAAGACGCCGTACCCGCAGGACAGGGCGGTATCGCTGCGATCTTAGGTCTGGACGACGAGGCCGTGAAGGCGGCTTGTGCCGAAGCAGCTCAAGGCGAAATAGTTGAACTCGCTAACTTTAATTCGCCGGGGCAAATTGTGATTTCCGGATCGCGCGCGGCCGTGGAGCGCGCTATTGACGCTGCGAAGGCAAAGGGTGCGAAGCGCGCGATGATGTTGGCCATGAGTGTGCCAGCGCATAGTTCTTTAATGCGTCCGGCGGCGGCGAAGCTGCGACTGCGCATTGATTCGTTAAATTTTTCGCCGCCGACGGCGCCGGTGATTCAGAATTTTGATGTGAAAAGTTTTAATGATCCAGCGATAATTAAGGACGCTTTGGTACGTCAGCTTTCCGGGCCGGTTCGTTGGATTGAAACCATAACGGCATTCGCGGATGCTGGTGCGACGCACGTCGTTGAATGTGGGCCGGGCAGGGTGCTGGCAGGATTGAATAAACGCATCGACGATCGTCTACAGAGTTTGTCGATTCACGACAAGGCGTCATTGGATGCTGCACTGGCGACGTTGAATGGATAGTGCGATGACATTGGAACGTCAGGTTGCCTTGGTTACGGGCGCAAGCCGTGGCATTGGTCAAGGCATTGCGAAGCATTTGGCAAAGCACGGTGCGATGGTATTCGGGACAGCAACATCGGAAAATGGTGCTGCGGCGATCAGCCAATACCTTTCCGAAATCGGTAACAACGGCCGTGGTTTTGTCCTCGATGTCAACGATGCCGCCGGCGTCAATGCTTTGATCGACAACATTCAGAAAGAATTTGGCGCAATTCTCATTCTTGTGAACAATGCGGGGATCACACGCGATAATTTGTTGATGCGCATGGGCGATGCCGAGTGGGACGATATTATCGATACTAATTTGCGCTCGGTATTTCGTTTATCGCGTGCCGTGATGCGGGGCATGATGAAAGCGCGAGCAGGCCGTATTATCAATATTTCTTCTGTGGTCGGCGCGGCCGGAAATGGCGGTCAGACGAACTATGCCGCCGCTAAGGCCGGCATGATTGGTTTTACCAAGGCACTTGCAAGAGAAGTTGGCAGTCGCAATATCACGGTGAATTGTGTTGCGCCCGGATTTATCGATACGGATATGACGCGTGCCTTAACCGAAGAACAGCATAAGGCGTTACTGGGTAGCATCCCTTTAGGTCGATTAGGGTCGGTTGATGACATTGCAGCAGCAGTGGCCTATCTTGCGTCGTCGGCAGCAGGTTACGTTACCGGAACGACGCTGCACGTTAACGGCGGCATGTATATGGGCTAGGCGAATTAAGTAATCGTTAGTTATCACAAATTTACGGTTTGATTCTGATAAAATATGGAAGTTTTTCTCTACACTTGGGAAGGTTAATGAGATGGAAAATATTGAGCAACGCGTTAAAAAAATTGTCGCTGAGCAACTTGGTGTCAACGAAAGCGAAATCAAAATAGAATCTTCGTTCGTGAACGATTTAGGTGCCGACTCGCTCGACACCGTTGAATTAGTGATGGCGTTGGAAGAGGAATTTGAAACAGAGATTCCCGATGAAGAAGCCGAGAAAATCACCACGGTACAACAGGCGATTAACTACATTCAATCTCACGTTAAAGCGTGATGGTTTGCTGCTTGCGAGTAGTCTCAATCGATCAATAATTCGAATCCAAGAGAGTTTCATTTGTCTCGACGGCGCGTTGTTGTTACCGGCCTTGGAATAGTTTGTCCTGTGGGAAACACGGTCGCGGAAGCCTGGGCGAGTATCATTGCAGGCCGCTCCGGGATCGACACCATTACACGCTTTGATGCATCGCCTTACGCCTCGCAAATTGCCGGCGAGGTAAAGGGCTTTGCGATCGATTCGTACCTATCGCCGAAAGAGGCGCGCCGTATGGATACCTTTATCCATTACGGTATTGCAGCGGGCGTTCAGGCCTTAAAAGATTCTGGCCTAGAAGTCTCGCCCGCCAACGCTGAACGGATCGGTGTCAACATCGGTTCGGGGATTGGCGGAATCGTGATGATTCAAGAAACCCATAACGCCCTCTTGCAAGGCGGGCCACGAAAAATTTCGCCATTTTTTGTGCCCGGGTCGATTATCAACATGACTTCCGGTTACCTTTCAATCATGTTTGGGTTGAAGGGTCCAAATCTAGCGAGTGTTTCTGCCTGCACGACAGCGAATCACAGTATTGGCGAATCGGCACGATCGATTAGTTATGGCGATGCCGACGTGATGATCGCAGGCGGTTCCGAAGCTGCTGTTGCGACGTTAACGATCGGCGGATTTTCGGCCGCGCGCGCGTTATCGACGCGCAATGACGATCCGCAAACGGCAAGCCGGCCGTGGGACACCGGGCGCGATGGCTTTGTCTTGGGGGAGGGTGCCGGTGTTCTGGTGCTTGAAGAATACGAATTTGCGAAAGCTCGCGGTGCGCGTATTTACGCTGAGCTAGCGGGTTTTGGTATGAGTGCAGATGCCTACCATATGACATCCCCAGCCGAAGATGGCGAGGGCGCAGCGCGCTGTATGAATAACGCGTTGAAAGACGCCGGGCTAACCCATGCCGATGTCGATTACATCAATGCCCATGGCACCTCGACTCCGCTTGGTGACGTCGCCGAGACCGTTGCGATCAAGCGTTGTTTCGGTGATCAAGCCGCAAAGCTTGCGGTTAGTTCGACGAAGTCCAGTACTGGACATTTGTTGGGCGCTGCCGGTGGTGTTGAGGCCGTGTTTACCTTGTTGGGTATGCAGCATCAGATCGCGCCGCCCACGATCAATTTGCAAAACCAAGATCCCGCTTGTGATCTGGATTTTGTGCCGAATGTAGCGCGCCCCATGAAAATAGACGTCGCGATGTCGAACTCATTCGGGTTCGGCGGCACGAATGGTACGCTCATATTCAAGCGCGTTTAATCCATCTTTTTCTGCGTTAGGCCACTGACGCTATTCAATTGTTAAAGCCAACGACAACGACTTAATTTTGTACTGCGTTAGATTTTTGCTGTGGTATTCATTGCGCCGAATTCCGAAAGAATGGCTTTGCGGGGCTGCGTCGCGATAGAATAATTAAAATCGGGAGTCATACCGGCATCTCGAAAAAGTAAGATAGGTCGAATGGAATTCGAATCCGGGGGAGTTGAAGCGGTGTTAGTGTGCCATGGTTCGATCGATGATCGGCTAATTGATACTCGCGACTCATATGATCGCTAAGCTGCGTTCGTTGGTCATTCTGTTATTACTCGCGGCGCTCGCCGGGGCAGGATGGCTGTATCACTTCGCGCATCGAGAATTATCGCTGCCTGCGTCGCCGTTCCAGTTCGATTTAAAGCCCGGTAGCACTATGAAAACAGTCGCCCGGCAACTTACTCAATCCCAGGTGTTGAGCGAGCCATGGAGCTTTATTGCCCTTGCCCGAGTGTTGGGAAAAGGCGCGCAGATTAAAGCCGGCGAGTATGAAATCGATCGAAATCCCACACCGCTCGCACTGCTTGCCTTGTTCGCCAAAGGCCAACAGGCTGAGCAGGTTGCAGTGCAATTCATTGAGGGACATACCTTCGCAGACATGCGTAAAGTGTTGGATCAGCACCCGGCGTTAAAGCATGACAGCAAAAATCTTTCGGAGATCGAAATTCTGCGCGAAGTGGGTAGTATTGAGACCAAAGCCGAGGGCTTATTTTTCCCCGATACCTATTTGGTTATACCTGGGACAAGCGATTTAAAGCTTTTGCAACGGGCTTACAAAGCGATGCAAGATCGGTTAGCGAGCGCTTGGGAGACTCGTGATACGTCGGTTCCCTTTACGGAACCCTACCAAGCGCTGATTATGGCGTCGATCGTTGAGAAGGAAACCGGTCAACCGAGCGAGCGACCGTTGATCGCATCGGTGTTCATTAATCGGCTGAAAAAGCGCATGCTGTTACAAACCGATCCGACGGTGATTTATGGGATGGGCGATCGTTATAGCGGCAATATCCGTAAAGCCGATTTACAGCGCGATACGCCGTACAACACCTACACTCGCGCGGGTATGCCGCCCACGCCGATCGCGATGCCGGGCATCGCGGCGATCAACGCGGCGTTAAATCCGGCGACGTCAAACGCGCTTTACTTCGTTGCAAAAGGCGATGGCAGTCATGAGTTTTCGGCAAATTTGCTCGACCACAATCGCGCCGTGAACAAATACCAACGCTAATTGATGCGCGGCAAATTCATTACGCTAGAGGGAATTGACGGCGCGGGCAAAAGCACGCACCTAAGCTATTTGACTGAGCTAGTGCGTGGCCTTGGCCATGGCGTGGTGCAAACGCGCGAACCCGGTGGCACACCGTTAGGAGAAAAAGTACGCGCATTGGTGCTAAGCGAGCCAATGCACGCGGAAACCGAGACGTTGTTGATGTTCGCGGCAAGACGAGAGCATATTGCAACAGTCATTGAGCCAGCGCTCGCCCGCGGTGACTGGGTGATTTCAGATCGATTTACCGACGCTAGCTTCGCCTATCAGGGCGGCGGCCGCGGTGTTCCGGAAAGTAAAATCGGTCTGCTGGAAGAGTGGGCACAAGGCAAACTTTCTCCAGACCTGACACTGTTATTCGATCTTGATACGGCAGCAGCAAAAGAACGGCAATCAAAAGCAGGGCTGAACCCGGATCGCTTCGAACAGCAAAAGCGCGATTTTTTCGATTCTGTGCGCGCTAAATATCTTTCCCGCGCGAAGCAATTCCCTGTTCGAATTCGCTTGATTGATTCATCGAAGTCAATTTCAGACATTCAAGTCGAAATTAAAAAATACATTTTATCGATATGAATTTATTAAATTGGCAAGAGCCGATCTGGGAAAATTTGTGGCAACCGGGAATCGAGCGCTTTCCCCACGCTCTGCTGTTGGTCGGCAATGCAGGCATAGGCAAGCTCGCGTTCGCGAAGGCGCTTTCCCAGAGTTTGTTATGCCAACATCGTAGCGGCGCAAATCAGCCTTGCGGTGAATGTTCGGCTTGCCATTTTTTTCAGCAAAACGCGCATCCGGATTTCCGCTTAGTGGCGCCCCAAGCGGATGAGGAATCACAAGATTCCGTGGAAGCCAAGGAAAAGAAAGCGAGTGAATTAATTACTATTCACCAAATTAGAGAACTAGGAGAATTTGTTAGTCTGACGTCGCATCAAAATGGTCACCGCGTTATTTTGATTACCAAAGCCGAACAGCTAAATCTAAATGCGGCAAACGCGCTTTTGAAAATGCTTGAAGAACCGCCGCCGCAGACAATTTTCGTTCTGGTGGCAAACCATTTGAGCCGTATCCTTCCGACCATTCGGAGTCGTTGTCGATTATTGAAAATGCCCATGCCAAGTCCCGCGCAAGCTAGTGCGTGGCTCAGTGCCCAGCAGTGCCCGGAGCCCGATCTAAACTTGGCGCTTGCCGGACGCGCGCCGCTTGATGCCCTTGCAAACGGCGAAAATTCCGAATGGCAAGCTCAGCGAAAACGTTTCTGCGATGTATTGGCGCGGTCGACCGAGGGTGATGCGATTAGTCTCGCCGAATCAGTACTAAAAATTGCACCTGTTACCGTCCTTGGTTGGTTACAAACTTGGATTTACGATCTGGTGAGCTTGAAAATCACCCAAGAAAATCGCTATCACCTGGATCAATCCAAGGTGCAAATAAACTTAAATAAAAACTTTCGATTGATTGAATTATTGAATTTTAATTCGGAACTGAATGCAGCGAAGCGTTTGATTCATCATCCCTTGAATCCAAAACTATTTTGGGAATTTTTATTTATCAAATACTTTAAATTATTTTCATAATGTTTAGATAAACATGTTCGTCGATTCCCATTGCCATATTGATTTCCCTGAGTTAGTCGCGCAACAGCAATCACTGTTTGAAAACATGCGCGAAGCCAAGGTCACGCACGCGCTATGTGTGAGCGTAAATCTCGCCGACTGGCCGCGAGTCCATGCGCTGGCAACAACTTACGACAATTTATTTGCATCCGTTGGTGTTCATCCCGATCACGCCCCTGACGCTGAGGCGCTCACCGAAGCCGAATTACTTTCACGTGCTGCGATGTCGCGCGTGGTGGCTATTGGCGAAACCGGTTTGGATTATTATCGGCTCACCGGCGATTTGTCGTGGCAGCGTGAGCGTTTTCGCACCCACATTGGCGCGGCCAAAACCTGCGCAAAGCCGTTAATTATCCATACACGAGCTGCGGCTGCCGACACCATTGCGATTATGACCGAGGAAGACGCCGGTTCTGTTGGCGGTGTGATGCACTGTTTTACAGAAGCGTGGGATGTCGCGAAAGCCGCGCTGGACCTGGGCTTTTACATTTCTTTCTCGGGCATCATTACATTCAAAAACGCCAGCGATTTACGTGAGGTCGTGCGCCAGGTGCCGTTAGATCGATTGTTGATCGAAACTGATTCACCTTACCTGGCGCCAATGCCACATCGCGGCAAGATGAATCAGCCGGCGTATGTAAAGCACGTGGCGGAATGCGTTAGTACGATAAAAAATATGCCCTTAGAAACTATTGCCGATGTCACGAGCAAGAATTTTTTTACGCTTTTTCGTGATGCAAATTGAAACCTAAACCCAGCGCCCGGTGCTAATTCCGGCAAATCGCTTTAAATTTTTTATGGCGCCGGCACGGCTGGAATTTTTTGTCTGCGTGATTTCCATTTTCGCAAAACCAGCCAACGCCAACCGAGTTGCACGGTGAAATAGCCGATCACCGCAAACAACGTGGATTGAATCGCGAGGCCAATGAGGAGGGTATCGCCAAGCGAATAGATCCAGAAAAATGCTTGCTTGATCATTTCAACCATACCGAGTGCTTCAAATTCTGCAATGGGTGGTGGTGGTGCCGTTGTGCCGGTGGCGAGAGCGCCGATCTTGTACGCGAGAATGTATAGCGGGATGAAAGTAATCGGATTGGTGTAAAAAGTCGTCAGCGCCGCCACCGCTAAATTCGCCCGGAATGCAATCGCAAACGCCGCGGCGCTAAGTATTTGAAACGGACCCGGAACCAAACCCGTTATCAACCCAATTGCTACGCCCCTCGCAACGGAATGGCGATTCAAATGCCACAGACTCGGGCGCGTCAAAGCACGCCCGAATACGCGCAAAAAGCGGTTGGCTTCAATCGCCTCCACGTTGGGCAAATATTTTCTTAACCAACCTTTGTTCACATCAATCTCAGTGTGCACTCACGGTGCGTAAAGTTGCGATCCTGTGTTGGGTCATCGCCAACGTTGCTGCGATTTGCCAGGACGCTCAGATGAAATTTCAGAGCTTCACACCTGCGGCCTTGTAGCTGGCTTCCATCAATTTCAACGTTTCCAAATTATCCAAACGATCGGTTGGGAACGGTTCGCCGGTTCGTAGTCCATGGACAAAACTTCGGATACATTCGGTCCAACAGATCTGATAATTTTTGACGAGGTCGTACCTTAGCGGCGCTTCTTCGGCACCCACAATGTAGAGCCGATCGGCATCGTAAACTAAGGTGCCTTTGGAGCCGACAATTTCTAAGCGATCGGTAGGCAGTGGTGGGTATCCAGGCGCGGAAACATTGCCATCTAGCACGGCGGTCATGCCATTCTCGCCGCGCAGCACGATATGCGCGAGATCTTCGCCGGCGAGCGTGGAATTGGTTTTGCCGACACCGGCCTGCAACACCGTGAGCGGGCCGAGCAGGGCGCGCATCGCGTCAAGCTGATGAATAAATATCTCGAAAATCGCTAATCGCGTGAAGTGTTGCATGTAGGGTTGACGCTTTAACAGCGGTGGCGCCTCATCGGTCAGTGAAATGAGGCCGGAGCTGCGCGTGGTCATGCGTGCGTGACGAATTTCGCCGATTTTTCCCTCAGCAAGCCAGCGTTTGACATCTTGATAATGAGGGCGAAAGCGATAGTGTTCGTGCACCATAAAACGCACGCGTTCGCCGACGTACTTGATTAGTTTTTGTGCATCTTTTACCGTCGGCGTCACGGGTTTTTGGCAGGAAACATGCACACCTCGATCAGCGGCGATCATCGCCAATTTCGCGTGTGTGCCCACGGGCGTCGCGATGTCAACCGCGTCGGGTTTCACTTGAGACAACATGGTATCGAAATCGGCGTACACCGCCGGAATGCCAAAGGCTTTTGCCTGCGCTTGTGCTTTTTCGACGAGCGGATCGCAAATCGCAACGACTTGGCAATTCGCCATCTGTTGCCAGCCGATGAGATGGAAACCGCTAATCGCGCCGGCGCCAGCGAAGGCAATGCGTAGCGTTCTTTCGCCGATCGGTTCCATGTATTGGGTTAGTCCTTAAAGGAAAGGGAGAGGGTGCCAAGCGCACCGAAATCTGCCGTGTAGCGCTTGCCTGCTTGAAGCAAAAACGGTACGACGCAAGTACCTGTCGTAATGGTTTCGCCAGCGCGTAGCATCAAGCCATAGGTATTCAATTCATTCGCCAACCACGTCAGGGCGAGACGCGGATCGCCGAGCACGTTCGAGCCGATACCTTCGCAAATAGGCTCGCGATCGCAGCTGACCGTCACGCGATGCTTGGAAAGATCGAGGCTGCGCCAATTGGTTTTAACTTCGTCGCCCAAGATAAATTCGTGAGCGCAGGCATCGTCCGCGATCAGCGAGGCGCCACCGACTTTGGCAAAATCAATGAAGCGCGAATCGGGTATTTCAATCGCAGGGTAGAGCGCGCTGACGTTTGTCATCACCTCATCGACGCGATAAGGTTCGGCACGTGCGGGTAAATCTGCGGCCATCCGAAATGCGAATTCCACCTCGCCGACTTTCATGCCGTTGCCACGCAGCGAAATCGGCATCGACATGGGTAAAACGCGGTTAATGAAAAGGCGACCACCCAGCGGACCGTCGACACCAATGTGTTTCTGCCCGGCGGCGCTGGTCGCGGCGATTTTCCAGCCGTACGGTTGCTGCCCGGAGAGGCGCGCCAATGCTTGTTGTACAGCATATCCCTCAACGCGGTTTTGTGGCGTCGTGCCGCTCGGTAGGCTTGCGATGTGGCGTGCGTTGGTTCTGGCTTGCCAAATGGCTGCGGCAGATTGTTCGATTTGTTCTGGTGTCATGTATGGCCGGGTCTAACAATGTTAATCAGCGGTTCGCCGCGCGCAAGCCGATTCAAATTGCCTGCAATCTCGAGGCAGCGGCGTACCGTTAAGTTATGGGTCCAGCCCGAAGCGTGGGGCGTCATGATGATGTTATCGAGTTCGTGAAATGGTAATTTCGACGGGCGGCCGAAATCCTCACCTTGTTTAGGATAATGGTACCAGGTATCGATCACGGCACCGCCAATCCGTTTCGATTTCAGCGCGCCATACAAGGCGGCTTCATCAATGATCGCACCACGCGCGACGTTGACGATAACCGAGTTGGATTTCATTTTCGCGAAGACGGCACTATTGAATAATCCTCGGGTGCTGTCCGTTAACGGCGTCGCGATGACGACAAAGTCCGACTCCTGTAACAAGCGATCAAACTGCGTCATGGCGTCGACGCGTTCGGCGAATTCATCGTTTAATTTTTCAGTGCGCGAACACGCGATTACACGCATCCCGAAAGCTCGCGCGCGGCGCGCCACTTCGCGGCCGATGCGGCCGTAGCCGACGATGCCCAGCGTTTGGCCGAATAGCTCGCCGTGGCGCGGGCCGCACAAATAAGACCCCTTCCAACGACCTTGGCGCAGGCCCTGATCCATTGCACGCAGGCCCAAGGTCATTTCCAACATTCCCGCCATGACGTATTCGGCGATGCCAATATCGTGCTCGAAAACATTGCATACCGTTGTGGATCGCGCCAATTTGGAGAATTGGATCTCATCCGTTCCCGCGCCGGGTAGGTGCAGTAATTTCAGCTTTGATGTGTCGACGTCCCAACGCCAATCCATGGAAATCATGGCGTCGGCCTGCGCAACGGCTGTCTCAAAGCGGCGGGAATCGCGCTCGTCGGCAACAATTATCTGCCAATCCGTTTCCAGAAATTTCTCGACTAAAGCCAATCGGCCATCGTCATCGCATTTTTTTATCAGCAATCGCATAGTCTGTATTTTGGGGTTTCTCAAAAGATTGTGAACAAATGTTAACAGCTCTTCCGATCTAGACTGGGTTTAGGTAATGTTCGTCTTGCAACGCTGAACCCTCCCTGTGCATGGAGTTACGTAATCCTCCTCTGTGCCAGGCCAGCGTTACTCTGGGCCGGGATCCGCAAGGATTCCGGCCTTTTTTCGTTTGGCTGGGGTGGGTTCTTGCCAGCGCCGCCAGGCTCATCAATAATGTTGATCCACTCTTTCGGAAAGTCAGCATTATGCCAAGAATCCTTCTGCACTCAAAAAGCATCCCCGCGCCGCGCTTTCGTTACACGCCGTGCATTAAGACCGGCCCGTTTTATCAACTCTCCGGCATGATCGCCATTACCGACCAAGCGCAACTCGCACCGGGCGGCGCCTATGGTGAAACCCAGACCATTTTGGCGAACCTGCAAAAGGCGTTGAAAGACTACGGCTTAGGTCTGGAGCATCTGACTATCGCAAGAATTTTCACGACGCGGTTCGATCAGTTTCCTGAAATCAATCGCGCCTGGGAGGAAGTGTTTGGCAGTATCGATCCGCCGGCGCGCACGTCAATCGGTGTTGCAAACTTGCCGCTCAACGCTGCGGTGGAAATAGAGGTCGCTGCCTACAAAGAAGATTGATGCGATGGCGAATGTGAAACACAACATTGGCGTTGCCAGCCAGATTGGCAAGTACAGCGACGCCATCGAAGTGCCGCCGAACGCGCGCTGGGTCTACACCTCCGGCACACCGGGTTTGGCGCTTGATGGTGCGTTGCCGAAGGACATAAGCGGGCAAGCGGAAATCGCTTGGACTCACATTGTGACCATGCTCGCAAGAGCAAAAATGGATGTGAGCGATCTCGTCAAAGTCACGCATTATTTATTACGAGCCGAAGATATTCCGGCCTATGTGCAAGTGCGTGCAAAATTTCTGGGCGATGCACGTCCGGCGTCGATGTTGCTGATCGTGCCGGAGTTGGTTAAGCCGAATTTCTTGCTGGAAATTGAAGCGATTGCCGCGAAGGAGGGTTGAGCCGTGTTGGCATTGAGACCCAGTTGCGAATGCTGTGACAAAGATCTTCCACCGCAATCCTTGGAAGCCATGATCTGCACTTTCGAATGTACGTTTTGCCACGACTGTGCCGATAAGAAGCTCAAAGGACGTTGCCCGAATTGCGGCGGCGAGCTGGTGTGACGACCGGTGCGCACGTTGGAAAAACTCGCCAAATACCCTGCGTCGACAGAGCGTATCTATAAGCCTGCGGGTTGCCCGTAAAAAAATTGTGGCATGGCCTGCGAGGCAATCCCTGCTTGCCTCGCAGACCATGCAGTGCTGGGACCCAATCCAGGGGCTGGCCTAAGGCCATACGGGTTCTGGCAGGGTCATTGAAAAGAATAAATTGGCCGTCACTGCCAACGTTCTCGCTGCGCTCGGAATTGTCACCTTTAAGATGTCATCCTGAGCAACGCGAAGGATCTGCTTTGTAACGGCGGTAAAAGCAGATCCTTCGCGTTGCTCAGGATGACATGGGGATGTGGCAACAAGAGCACCGGCGGTTCATGGACCGTGAGCGGTATCGGCCGCGCCGATACGCGCAACTCACAACGATGTCCGAAAATGGCGAGTGCGAGTCGTCAATCCGGTTCATAATTCGTTCCATGATGCTCGATTCCGACAGTTGCTACCAAGCCGTCAAGGCGCACGATGCGCGCTTCGACGGACGCTTTTTCACCGGCGTTACATCGACGAAAATTTACTGCCGACCGGTGTGTACCGCCAAAGTCCCGAAGCGTGAAAACTGCCAGTTCTATCCCAGCGCCGCCGCTGCGGAGAGTGAAGGTTTTCGTCCCTGTCTGCGTTGCCGTCCGGAGTTGGCGCCGGGCAACGCCAGCATCGATAGTAGCGCTCGCATTGCGCAATCTGCCGCGAGCTTAATCGAAGATGGCGCGGTCAATGGCTCGGGGTTCGAGGAACTTGCACTGCGTTTGGGCGTAACGGATCGCCATTTGCGGCGTTTGTTTTTTGATGCATTCGGTGTTGCGCCAATCGACTTTGCGCAAACCCAACGGCTATTGCTCGCCAAGCGTTTGCTCACCGATACGAAACTGTCTGTGACGGATGTCGCGTTCGCTAGTGGTTTTCAGAGCCTGCGGCGCTTTAACGCGCTTTTCAAAGAGCGCTATCGGTTGGCGCCATCGGCCCTACGAAAAAGCGCCAATGCCTCGACATTTTCCGACGAATTTATTTTCGAGCTTGCCTATCGGCCGCCGTACGACTGGCCGCATCTGCTCTCGTTTCTCGGCAATCGCAGCATCGCAGGTGTAGAGATGATCGAAGGCAAAACTTACCGTCGCGGCGTAAAGATCGATGCGAAAGAGGTGAGCCACCGCGGTTGGATCGCGGTTACGCAGCACAAAACCAAATCTGTATTGAGTGTGCGCATTTCTGCATCTCTCGCGCGAGTATTGCCGCAAGTGATGAGTCGCGTAAAGCAATTGTTCGATCTAGCCTGCCAGCCCGCAGAGATCAGCGCCGCGCTCCGCGAATTAGCCCAAGGCAATGACGGCGTTCGCTTGCCCGGCGCATTCGATGGCTTTGAATTGGCCGTTCGAGCGGTGCTGGGGCAGCAGATAACGGTGCGTGCAGCAACCACGTTGGCAGGCCGTTTTGCCGCAGCGTTCGGCGACGAAATCGCTACCCCTTACGCTGGCATTACTCGAACGTTTCCGACCGCCGATCGAATCGCCACGCTAACGGTCGATGAGATCGCCCGATTGGGAATCATCGCGGCGCGGACGCGAACCATTATCGCGTTAGCGCAACAAATCGCTGCAGGCGAATTACTGCTTGATCCATCGGCGGATGTCGATGCAACGATCGCACAGCTTCGCGCTATTCCCGGTATCGGCGACTGGACGGCACAATACATCGCCATGCGCGCGCTGGCGTGGCCCGACGCATTTCCCCACACCGACGACGGCGTGATGAAAGCGCTTAATGAAAAAGATCCGCGCAAGGTGCTTGCGCAGGCTGAAGTGTGGCGGCCTTGGCGTGCGTACGCGGTGATGCATCTTTGGCGATCATTGGAGTGACCATGACGACGTTTTATACCTATTACGAAAGTCCGCTTGGACAAATTTTGCTGACGGCGACTGATGCCGCGCTGACGGGGCTGCATTTTGTCGGAGAAAAATACTATCCCGGTGTTTCTCCCGACTGGAGGCGCAACGACGACATTGCCATCATGCAATCCGCCGCAGTGCAACTCGACGAATATTTTGCCGGTAGGCGCGAAGCCTTCGATCTTGCGCTTGAACCGATTGGTACCGAGTTTCAGCGCAAAGTTTGGCACGCACTAACGAAACTCCGCTTTGGCGAAACGTTATCCTATGGGCAGTTGGCACAGCGAATCGGGAATCCGAATGCGGTACGCGCGGTAGGCGCTGCGAATGGCCGCAATCCGATTTCCATCGTGGTGCCTTGCCATCGCGTGATCGGCGCAAATGGCACGTTAACGGGCTACGCCGGCGGCCTGGCGCGTAAAGAAGCGTTACTGCGTTTGGAATCAAACGCCGTCGAGTTTCGCTTGACGTCTTAGAACGCTATCAACGCCAGAGGCGATTCGGCCATCAATGCAATTTGCTCGCGCAATTCGAGAATTCGGTCTTGCCAATAACGCTGCGTGTTGAACCACGGGAACGCTGCAGGGAAAGCGGGATCGTCCCAGCGCCGCGCGATCCAAGCAGAATAGTGGATCAGTCGCAGTGTGCGCAATGCTTCGATCAAATGCAATTCGCGCCGATCGAACTCATAAAAATCTTCATAACCGATCAACACATCGGTGAACTGGCGCGTCATGTCGCCGCTCTCGCCGGACAACAACATCCACAGATCTTGAATCGCCGGCCCCATGCGGCTGTCATCGAAATCGACGAAATGTGGGCCGCCGTCGGTCCACAAAATGTTTCCCTGATGGCAATCGCCATGCAAGCGAATCAGTTTGATTTCGCCCGCACGCTCGTAACATTGTCGAACGCCAATCAGCGCCTGCTCAACCACGCTAGACCAAGCATCGATGAGGTCCGCAGGCAAAAAATGGCCTGTGAGCAAGTACTGGCGCGGCTCTTCACCAAACGTTTCGATGTTGAGCTCTGGCCGTTCGGTAAAATTCTCGATTGCGCCGACGGCATGAATTCTCCCGAGAAAACGGCCGACCCATTCCAAGGTATTCGCCTGCTCAAGCTCCGGCGCGCGGCCGCCTTGTTTCGGATAAATCGCAAAACGAAAATCCTGAAAACTGCCCAGCGTTTTTTCGTTTGTTATCTTTAACGGTGATACAACTGGAATTTCTCGTTCAGCCAATTCTTGCACGAACGAATGTTCTTCCAAAATCTGCGCATCGCTCCAACGTTGCGGACGATAAAACTTCGTAACGATCAGCGATTCGTCTTCTAGCCAAATTTGATAAACGCGATTTTCGTAGCTGTTGAGTGCGAGCATGCGCCCGTCACATTTAAGGCCGGTGCTCTCGATGGCATCGAGCACCAGATCCGGCGTGAGTCCTGCATAAGGTGTTGCGTTCGCCGTTGTCATGCCGTCATTGTACCTGTGTGACTGTATAATGCGACGCTGACTTTTTGTAGAACAATCCAATGGCCCAATACGTTTACACCATGAATCGGGTGAGCAAGATCGTGCCCCCGAAACGCACTATTCTTAAAGATATTTCGTTGTCGTTTTTTCCTGGCGCCAAAATCGGCGTGTTGGGATTGAACGGTTCCGGTAAATCCTCGCTGCTGAAAATCATGGCGGGACTCGACACCGAGATCGAAGGCGAAGCGCGCCCCATGCCGAATTTGAGCATCGGTTATTTGCCGCAGGAGCCGCAACTGGATCCGACAAAAACCGTGCGCGAAGAAGTCGAAGCCGGCATGGGCGAAGTCATGGAAGCAAAGAAAAAATTGGAGGAGGTGTACGCCGCCTACGCCGAGCCGGATGCGGATTTTGACAAGCTCGCCGCGGATCAAGCGAAGTATGAAGAGATCCTCGCCGCGAACGGCAACGACACCGAACATCAATTGGAAATCGCGGCAGACGCATTGCGCTTGCCGCCGTGGGAGGCGAAGATCGCGAATCTTTCCGGCGGCGAAAAGCGCCGCGTCGCGCTGTGCAAATTGTTGCTTTCGAAGCCCGACATGTTGTTACTTGATGAGCCGACCAACCATTTGGATGCAGAAAGCGTCGATTGGCTTGAGCAATTTCTGCAGCGCTTTCCCGGCACCGTAGTTGGCGTCACTCACGATCGCTATTTTCTCGATAACGCTGCGGAGTGGATTTTGGAACTCGATCGCGGAATGGGCATTCCGTGGAAGGGCAATTACAGCTCTTGGCTAGAGCAAAAGGGTGATCGCTTAAAGCAAGAAGAATCGACGGAATCGGCACGACAAAAAGCACTGAAGACGGAGCTAGATTGGGTGCGGCAAAATCCAAAAGGTCGTCAGGCAAAGAGCAAGGCCCGTCTTGCACGCTTCGATGAATTGAGTTCTTACGAGTATCAAAAACGTAACGAGACGCAGGAGATTTTTATTCCGGTCGGCGAGCGGCTTGGCAATGAGGTGATCGAGTTTAAAGGCGTGAGCAAAGGTTACGGCGATCGCTTGTTGATCGATAACGCCAGCTTTAACATTCCACCCGGCGCCATCGTCGGCATCATCGGGCCGAACGGCGCGGGTAAGTCGACCTTGTTCCGCATGATTACCGGCAAGGAAAAACCCGATAGCGGCGAGATCGTGATCGGCTCAACGGCGATCATTGCGCAAGTCGATCAATCGCGCGACGCGTTAAGCGGCGACAAAACTGTGTGGGAAGAAATTTCCGGCGGCGCGGACATTATCACCATCGGAAAATTCGAAATGCCGTCGCGCGCCTATCTCGGCCGCTTCAATTTCAAAGGTGCGGATCAGCAAAAAATTGTTGGAAATTTATCCGGTGGTGAGCGCGGACGTTTGCATTTGGCGAAAACATTATTGGCGGGCGGCAACGTATTGTTGCTCGACGAACCGTCTAATGACTTGGACGTGGAAACATTGCGGGCGCTAGAAGATGCGCTGCTAGAATTTCCTGGCAGTGCCTTAATCGTGTCCCACGATCGCTGGTTCCTCGATCGGATCGCGACACACATTCTGTCGTTCGAAGACGAATCGCAGGTGGTGTTCTTTAACGGTAATTATCAGGAATACGAAGCGGATAAGAAACAGCGGTTGGGCGAGGAGGGTGCGCGGCCGCATCGCGTACGCTACAAGGCACTGAAGACCTAGTCCTGTCATTGCGAGCTGCCGGTATCGGCGCTGCCAATACTGCTCACGTACCATGAACCGCATGCGCTGTTTCTGGCACCTCCCCATGTCATCCTGAGCAACGCGAAGGATCTGCTTTTTAACGGCCGTAAAAGCAGATCCTTCGCGTTGCTCAGGATGACATGTTTAAAGGTGACAATCCCCTTACGGTTCATGGAAAGAAGCGAAGCGACGAAGCAATCTCGATTTTTCGTCGCAAAATACGAGATTGCTTCGTCGCGAAAACCGCTCCTCGCAATGACTTGGTCGTTGTGAATTCGCGCACTAAACTTTGATACCCCGCACAAGTTCGCGCCGCAGTAGCAGCAACGGCGCGTTAACCGCTTCTTGAAGAGCTGCGGCCACTTTCGCGCTGGCGTGACGTTCGGCGTTCGCTTGCGCGTAAAGCGTGGTGCGCTGCTGTGGATCGCGCCCGATGGCGCGAATCAGCGCTTCCATGGCATCTACACCGAGTTCCTGGCCGTGCGATGCACCTGCGGCACGGCTAATCGATTCGTTCATCAGCGTGCCGCCCATATCGTTTGCGCCCGCTTGCAAACAATGTTGCGCCCAGCGCGGCCCGAGCTTGACCCAGGAAACTTGAATGTTGCGAATATGCGGGTGCAGCACCAAGCGCGCAACGGCGTGCATCAAAATCGTCTCGCGCAAACTTGGGCCTTTGCGGGTGCGTCCCTTTAAATACAAGGGTGCTTCCATATGCACGAACGGCAGGGGTACAAACTCGGTGAAGCCACCACTGCGCTGCTGTTGATCGCGCAGATGCAACAAATGCCGCGCCCAGTGGCGATAGTTTTCCAAATGACCAAACATAATGGTCGAGGTCGTTCGCAAACCGAGTTTATGGGCTTCGCCCATGATGTTGAGCCACTCTTGCGTGTTGACCTTATCGGGGCAGATTTCGCGACGAACTTCATCGTCGAGAATTTCCGCCGCTGTGCCGGGCAATGAACCTAATCCGGCAGATTTTAATTCACGCAAAAACTCGTTAATCGAAAGGCCAAGCGTTTTTGCGCCATGGGTGATTTCCAGCGGCGAAAAAGCGTGCACGTGAATCTGCGGGGCCGCTGCTTTTGCCGTACGGCAAATGTCCAAATAGGTATCACCGGTAAATGCGGGGTGAATACCGCCTTGCATACACACCTCGGTAGCGCCGCGCTGCCACGCCTCACGCACACGCCGCGCGATTTCCGACAACTCCACCATATAGGGTTGGCCGCGCAACTCCTCGTGGGTTTTGCCTTTGGAAAATGCGCAGAAGCCGCAGTGGTAAAGGCAGACGTTGGTGTAGTTAATGTTGCGCGTGACGACGTAACGCACCGTGTCACCCACCGTGGCTTTGCGCAACTCATCTGCTGCGCGGCAGATGTGCTGAAAGTCTCCGCCACGCGCGTTAAATAGCAGCGAAATTTCGGCTTCGTTCAACTCGCTTCCCGCTGCTGCGCGCTGCACCAAACTGGCGATGGGTCGAGTGACGGCGAGTGTCGGGCGCGGGGCGACGTCGCCCTCATCGGCTGTGGCATCGACACCACCCAAGCCAGGCGCCCACGGCCCAGGGCGCGCCAATCCGCCGCTATCACTCAAGCGCAATACCTGCGCATGCAACCGCGGCGCAATCCATTGATCGCGCGCTTCGATATATTTCGGGTAGACCGTCAAGCGCTCAACCAAGAAGTGACCGGCACGTTCGGTTTGCGCCGCGAGGTGATCGAGATGCGGCCAGGGTGCTTCAGGGTTGACGTGATCGGGCGTGACCGGTGACACCCCACCCCAGTCATTAATGCCTGCGCGGATCGGCTCGACGAGATCGCCGTCATAGAGATTGGGTGGCGCTTGAATGCTCATGTGCGCGCCGAATATCAGGCGCGCAAC
>JANOLP010000198.1:0-8716 GCA_031419835.1 Pseudomonadota bacterium
GCGCTTGACGCCACCATGCCCTAACACCTTGGCCTCCACTGCCGCGTGAAGTCGCCTTTGGCGCTCGTCCAGAACCCCTTCGAGAGCCTGATGTCGCGCCGCAATCAATGCGTCTGAGTCCATCTGCCAAGTCTATACCCCCCCGGCGATAATTAGTCCATGTAATTAATTTATGCTTCCTAAAAATGCCGTTTGGTGTCCATGCTTTGATGTAAGACGCGCACAATCCGAACACCCTGATTCTTGGGCACATAAAACACAATATGCGATTGATACTCAAACCGCCGCAAATTTGGCGCGAATTCCTGGGCGCTGCGTCCTTGCATCGGCTGTTCGGCCAGCGCGGCGAAGCGCTCGTGTAGGCCCAAAAGATACGCCCCCGCCTGCGCCAATCCGAAATTGAGGATCGTGTATTCGTAAATGCCAGCGAGATCGACATCGGCTTTTGATGAGAGTTTATAAACGGCCATCCGCACGCAGCCGGGATTCGACTTCTTCCATGATCTGCGGGATCGTGCGATCACTGTCGGCGCCGTTCAATCCTTCCTCAATCGCGGTTTTGAGGGCTTGAAATTTAGCGCTATCTTGGTCGCGTCGGATCAAGTCGCGGATATATTCGCTGTCGTTTGTGAAGTCACCGGCTTCAATTTGCGCTTTGATCCATTGATCTTGCTGATCCGTGACGGTGATGGTTTTTCGGGTGGTGCCCATGTTCGGTCTCCAAAAACTCGGAAGTGCATACTATTGATGCTTTTATCAACTTTTCATCATACATAATCATGCCTAACAGTCAATCGTTATCCCTGTTGGCACAACCGCCGAGCAAGTCTAATCGCGGCGAACCGGCAGCACCTAACCCGCACCGGATAAGGCTGCTGACAATGCTCTATTCTTCTGATTTCTTTTTGCCGCTTTGCGCGACATCTACGTTAATGACCTTGCCGTCATTAGCGAAATGGTAGGCCGTTCCGCTGGCCTTGGCGACTTCGCGAACCGCTAACCAATCGCGCTGATAGTCGATCGGCACGAAGCGCGTTGCGCCATCGAAGACATTCTTCAATTCGTCGCTGAACTGAAAATTGAAAAAGCATTCACGCACGCGCTTGGCTAAGTCTGGCGCGAGATCATGGGCGTGGACGAACGCGGAGGTTGGAAACGGATCGATGCGAAAAATGATGCGAAAGTCTTCGGCTTTGACCTGTCCGCGTCGCACCATCCGATCAAACACGGACGACGATAAAACCGCCGCATCGTAATCACCCGATGCCACACCGAGTACGGACTGATCGTGTTTTCCCGAATAAACGACGCGGTAGTCGACGTCGGGTTTGAGTCCCTGAGCGGGAAACAATGCGCGTGGCGCGAGGTTGCCGGAATTAGACGTCGCCGAGGTGTGCGCAATCAATTTTCCTTTTAGGTCTCCGAGCATCACATAGGGGCGACCTTTTCGTACCAATAGGATCAACTGGTAGCCTTGAATTCCGTCCGGGCCGCCCTTTGCAGCGAACGGTACCGCACCAGCCAGATTAACGGCAAAACCGGTCGTGCCGGTCGAAAACGCGGCAATATGTAAATTGCCGCTGCGCATCGCTTCGATTTCCGTCGAGTTCGATTGGATCGCGCGAAATTTAATCGGCCTGCGGATACATTGGCCTAGATAGTCCGCAAACGGCCGCCACACTTTTGCGAACATCATCGGTTCTTCGATCGGACTATAGCTAAATATCAACTCGCCCGGATCTTTAAACTTGTTCGGATTCGTCGGCGCGTCAGCGACCAGATCACGATTCTCGTCACAATAATTTACGTCGAGTTCGCCGCGAGAATTGCATGCTTGTCCGCGCGCCGCTGCGCTGTACGCGCTAGCTATCAAACAAATCAACAAGCAAGCGCTACTTGTTTTGCATGCTTGCGTCATAACTGATTCGATACACGACACCATTTTGATCGTCGGAAAGCAGCATTGCGCCATCGGGCATAATTAAAAAATCGACTGGCCGCCCCCAATTACGTTGACCATTCAACCAACCTTCGGCAAACGTTTCCTTAAATTTTTCACCTTTGTCATTCACGCGGATGCGAACGACTTTATAGCCGCTCTTCTGGCTGCGATTCCATGAACCGTGCTCGGCCACGAACATACTATCGCGGTACTCCGCGGGAAACATATTCCCCGTATAAAAACGCACGCCAAGCGGCGCGACGTGGCCACCAAGATTCACTTCCGGCGCAACGAAATCGGAACAAGGGCGCTTGTCGCCAAATTCCGGATCAGGCGTGTCACCTTGATGGCAATAGGGAAATCCAAAATGCAAACCGGCTTTCGGTGCGCGATTTATTTCGCACGACGGCAAATCATCGCCCATCATATCGCGGCCGTTATCGCTGAACCAAAGTTCCTTGGTTTGTGGATGCCAATCGAATCCGACCGTATTGCGAACACCGCGCGCAAACACTTCCATTTGCGAACCGTTGGGTTTCATGCGGAAAATCGCCGCATAGCGATTCGGATCAGCCTCGCAAACATTGCACGGCGCGCCGACCGGGACGTACAACCAACCATCGGGCCCAAACGCAATGTACTTCCAGCCATGATGGCCTTCACGCGGTAATTTGTCGGTGACGATGACGGGCTTTGGCGGATTGGCAAGGTTAGCTTCGATATTGTCGTAACGCAAAATACGGCTGATCTCGGCAACAAAGAGCGCGCCGTCGCGAAACGCGACGCCATTCGGCGCGCTCAACCCCGTTGCGACGGTGATGACCTGATCGGCTTTTTGATCGCCATCCTTATCGACCAAAGCGTAAACTTCGCTGCCGCCTCGATTGCCAACGAACACTGTGCCATTCTTGCCGAGCGCGAGCGAACGCGCATTCGGCACGTTCTCGGCGTATAGGCTGATGGAAAAACCCGCGGGTAGTTTGATTCGTTCCAGCGGCAGCGCGGCGTGCGCTGACGAGCTCAACAGCGCCAGCAAAAACGTGCAATTGAAGATTTTTTTCACCATACCGATGCTCTAAGACCCTTATCTGGAGCGGATCTCCAGGCTACTCTTCGCGCAGCCAAGTCTGCGTGCGGCCGATCAATGAAATGCCGATGAAGCCGCGAACATCGAGTTTCTTGCCGCCATCGACCAACTTCATTTTGCATTTATAAATTTTGCCGTTGTCGGGATCAAGGATCTCACCGCCCTTGAATTCGTTACCATCTTTTTTCAGGCCCCACATGAACGTCATGCCCAAAATCTTTTGACCTTTGCGCGGTGGATCGCACTTATCGCAGACACGATCGGGACTTTCGCCCTCGACCAAACCCTTCTCGACCGTGCCTTTATACTCGCCGTTTTCTTCGACGATGCGGACAATCGAGCGCGGTTTATTGCTCTTGTCGTCAATCGTTTTCCAAAGCCCGACCGGGCTGTCATTTGCAAATGAAAGTGGTGCCAGCAAAAACATTGCGGCAATCAATAGGATTCGAATCATCAAATTTCTCCTTAGAAAAAGTTCAAACTTGCGGCGACGGTTGCCGATCTTGCAAGATATCTTCCACTCGCAATCCAATCCATTTCTTGATTTTCGGGTGCGTCAATATATAAAACCTATTCGCCTCAATTGCCGCGAACACGATCTCGGCGACCATCGGCGCCGTCACGCGACCGGATTGCACGGCATGGCGCGCTGATTCTTCCAGTTTGATATCGTCTTCGCTCATTTGTTCGGCATCGTTTTGCAAGTCTTCCGGTCGATTCCGCGCCGAATCCCAAATGCCGGTATTCACCCAAGCGGGACACAGAACTGAAACATCAATATTGGCGCCGCGCCGCTTGAGATCGTGATACAAGGTTTCCGATAGTGTCACCACGCCGTGCTTCGCAACATTGTAAGCAGCCATGCCTTGCGTCGATAACATGCCGGCCACGGAAGAGGTATTGATAATGTGACTGGGCGAATCTTGCTTGAGCATGATCGGCGTGAAAAATCGCACGCCGTGAATCACGCCCCACAAATCGACACCCAACACCCATTCCCAATCAGCGATCGTCGTTTCCCATGCAGTTTTGTTGAGCGCGACACCCGCGTTATTAAATAGCAAATGCACGGCACCAAAACGCGCCATGGTTTTTTCGGCGAGCAACTCGACATCCTCCGCGATGGCTACGTTGGTGCGTACCGTGAGGACTTCGACGCCTTGCTGGTTAAATTCCAACTCGGCGGCATTGAGCGCACGCTCCTCGATATCCGATAACACGAGCTTCATGCCTTTCCTAGCCGCGAGCCGCGCAATCTCGAGCCCCAATCCGCTTGCGCCGCCCGTGATCACGGCGACTTTGTCGTTAAATTCTTTCAAGTGCTTTTCTTCTGTGGACGATAATCAATCACGTTCTCCTTATTCGAATGCGTATCACCGCGCATCAGATAAATCGGCCGCGTCGCAAACTGGGTTGCAAAATGTTTTGAACCGCTGCCCATGTCGAGAGTGCGATCGAACTGCGACGTTGCCGGCATGTAACGAATGGCAAATCCTGCGCGGCGTTTGCCCGACGTATTCGCCGCGGAACCGTGAATCAGATAAACATCGTGTAACGAAAGCTGACCGGCTGTTAGCTCGTCGTATGCCGCCGTCGTTTCATCGTAACAATTCGGATCGAGTACGCGATTGAGCGCGAGATCGGAGCGTTCGCTAACGATGTGAGGAAACAATCGCTGCGCTCGATGGGAACCGGGGATATAACGCATCGCGCCGTTGTCGATCGATACGTCGTCGATGGCGACCCACACGGAACAAGTTGCTAACGGCCGAATCGGCCAATACTCGCCATCCTGATGCCACGGCACTTCCATGCCCGTCGCTGCTGGTTTGCAGAATACCTGACTCCCCCAAAGAATAATGTCCGGGCCGATCAACGACTCCACCCGATCCAAAATGGCCGGTTCGGCGCAAAATGCGAGCCAGGTATGTGCGATGCTTTCCGGTAGATGATTCATGCCGGGAATATGTGGACAAACGATGCTCTCCGGCGCCTGACCCGCAGTTGCGATCAGCAATTCATCGATGGCGCGCGACATGTCGCGGCGCTGTGCGCTGGCCAACCGAAAGTTTGGAATCACTAAGCCATCGCGCTCGTAACTACTTCGTTCCTCGAGGTTTACACCTCGAGTATCGCGATGGCCATCGTCCATCGCTAAAACTTACGCAACGTCCCGCACTTTTCCGGTTTGCGCGAATCGTTGTCGGCAAGAATCACCTTCGCAGCTTTCATGTGTTCGTTGCGCCAGCATTCCGATCCGAGGCGAACCGCCATCAGATCATGGCCAAGACAGATCAAGTAGCCATCGGCGATCAAGCCACTGTCGTTGCAAAATCGGCCTTCAATAATTTCCGCCTGCCCCATTTTCTGATAGTCGCTTAGCGCCGCAGTGGGATCGAAGCATTGCGCCATATATTTAGTCAGGTCATCCAAGGTACAAGCGGTAGCAGCGAGGGTCGGCAATGACGACACGCTCAGCAACAGACCGAGCGCAAGCCCGGAAATACAACGTAGAACTGAATTAATTTTCATAGCGTGCCTCGTTGGAAATGTCAGTTACAACTTGCCGGCTTGCGCGGATCGTTTTCGGGAATTACCTTCGTTGCGAGTTCTAACATCGCCGGTGCGCCGCAGCCCAAAATGCTTTTAACCGCATCGGGATTTTCGCCTTGGCAGCGGAACATGCCGTCTCGAGCGAGATCGCCCTTAGCGCAAAAACGCCCCTTCAATAAGTCATCCAATCCGCCTTTTTGATAGTCCGAGGGCGCGTTCAAGTTTAGGCATGCTGCGATATGGGTCGCCATACCCTCGCGATTGCATAAATCGCGTGCAGAGACAGCCGTTATTGTGCCAATCGATAATGCAGCGAAAAAAACTAGTTGCTTAAGTTTCATGTGAATTTTTCTATGGAGATTAAATACGGCCGCTACAATCGGCGGGCTTACGCGTCTCAGCGTCGGAAATCGCTTGCTTCGCGGCTTCGGCGTGGGACTCTGATTTACACGCAAGAATGACCTTGACCTGATTAACATCGTGCAACCAGCACGACATGACACCATCAGCGACAAATAATGGCTTGCCACAAAAGTGGCCTTTCAAAATATTGTCGCGCCCGCCTTGCTGCAACTTTGAAAGATCCTTTTGCGCCGGATCGAGGCACCAAGTAATCAAATTTTTGATCTCGTCGACCTTGCAGCCCAGATCATATTCCGCGCGGGCTGCGCCGCTTATTCCACAGGCAATGATTACCGCAACAATCGCGTTCGAATATTTCATTTTTTATCCTTAAATCCGCTCGATAATCGTGGCTGTCGCCATGCCATGGCCAATGCACATGGTCTGCAAACCGAATTGTCCGCCAGTCGCTTCCAGCCCCGCCAACATTTTCGCCATCAGCCCGCCGCCGGTTGCGCCGAGGGGATGGCCGTGGGCAATCGCTCCGCCCCACGGGTTGACCTTAGTCATATCCGGTTTGATTTCCTTAGCCCAACCTAGAACGACGGTTGCAAACGCTTCATTGATTTCAAACCAATCGATATCACTAACGCTCAAGCCCGCCTTCTTTAACGCCAATTGCGTCGCGGGGATGACACCCATCAGTTGCAACGTCGGATCGGAACCCACGACCACCCGGGCGCGAAAACGCGCGCGCGGCTTAAAGCCATCAGCCTTAGCCGTATCGTGATCGGCCACCAGCACCGCCGAAGCGCCATCGGAAATTTGGCTGGCGTTGCCGGCCGTCACCACACCGTTGCCGCCGGGGCGAAACACCGTCTGCAATTCCGCCATGCGCTTTTCGTCGATCACCTCGCGCACGCCTTCGTCACGCGTGAGATTCGCCGCCGCGCTGTGCGGATCGATCGCCGGCGTTAGTATCATTTCTTTGTTACGTTCGGCTTTTGCTGCTGCCGCCGCTTTACGATGGCTGTCCTTGGCGAAATCGTCCACGTCCTTACGAGTCAAACCCCATTTCTCCGCGATGCGTTCCGCGCTTTCGCCTTGATGAATCAGATCGTGCATCTTGAATAATTCGGGGTTCAACAACTCAAAACCCTGCTTCGATTGGCCGAGGGAAATATCCAAAAACATCGGCACGCGCGTCATGCTCTCCACGCCGCAACCAATCGCATATTTCATATCGCCCGCGGCAATCGCTTGCGCCGCGAAATGCACTGCTTGCTGCGACGAACCGCACATGCGGTTGAGCGACACGCCCGGCACTTCAACCGGAAAACCGGCGAGCAACACACCGAGCCGGCCGGGATTCGCGCCCTGCTCGCCCGCCAGCGTGACAGTGCCGTTGACCACGTCCTCCACTTTCGCCGGATCGATGCCGACGCGATTGACCAAACCTTTCAACGCATGCGCCAATAAACTATCCGGCCGCGTCTCGCGCAACGCGCCGCCGCGGCGGCCGAACGGCGTGCGCACGGCCTCTAAAATCACTGCTTCTGCCATCAATTTCTCCACAGACAATTCGAATTCGATAGCTGAATGGTATCAGATTCTCCTTCGCGCCCGGCGCCATGCAGACGGAATTGCTCATAGCACCGCGCCAGGAACCGCGCGACGCTTGCCTGACGGCAATGCACACTTGAAACACCGCATCTTTATTGCCTTTCGCAGCGATCGATTTTGCACCGCCATAGGCAACCTAATCGCTTTGCAGGTATCATAGATTCATTCGAAATTAGGAGTCTGTGTGCAACGATTTGATGTGATCGTTATCGGCAGCGGCTTGGCCGGCATGTCCGTGTCGCTGCGATTAGCGGAGCGCGGCAAGCGCGTCGCGCTGGTAACTAAGCAACAGCTGATCGACGGCGCCAGCAATTGGGCGCAAGGCGGCATCGCCGCGCCGATGGCCGATGATGATTCCACCGACGATCATGTGAAAGACACCATCGTCGCCGGCGCCGGATTGAACGACGAAGCAGCCACGCGCTTTGTCGTCGAGCATGCGAAAGCCGCGATCGAATGGTTGGTGGCGCGCGGCGTACCGTTCACGCGCGACGAATCGAGCCCGCTGGGATTTCATCTGACGCGCGAAGGTGGCCACAGCCATCGACGCATTTTGCACGTCGAAGATGCCACCGGCCATGCAGTGCAATTAACGCTCACCGAGCAAGTGCAGCGGCAACCGAATATCACACTGTTCGAACATCACATTGCGATCGACTTAGTCACTGGTAAGCGCTTAGGACGCGACGAGCAACGTTGCTACGGTGCTTATGTGCTGGATAAAACCACCGACGAAGTGATGACCATCGGCGCGCCGAATACCGTGCTCGCCGCCGGCGGCACCGGCAAAGTTTATCTTTACACGACCAATCCCGATATCGCCACGGGCGACGGCGTCGCGATGGGCTGGCGCGCCGGTTGCCGCGTCGCAAACATGGAGTTCATTCAGTTTCATCCGACCTGCTTATTTCATCCGCACGCGAAATCGTTTTTGATTACCGAGGCGGTGCGCGGCGAAGGCGGTTTGCTAAAGCTTGCCGATGGCACGCGTTTCATGCCGGCCCACGATGAGCGCGCCGAACTTGCGCCGCGCGATGTCGTCGCCCGCGCGATCGACTTTGAGATGAAAAAGCGCGGCGTCGATTGCGTTTATCTCGACATTTCGCACAAACCGGAAGCGTTCTTGCGCGAGCATTTCCCCAACATCAAGAAGCGCTGCATGGAGCTGG
>JANOLP010000199.1:0-4170 GCA_031419835.1 Pseudomonadota bacterium
GTTGGATCGAGTGTAGTCGCCGGCCGGCCGATTTGCGACTTTCGGCATTTGGATTGCACTACCGTAATGCCGCCATTCGGTAAGGCAATCTAAACACCGTAATAGAGCAGTCCCACGACCCCTTGGTTCGCAGGGAGAGCGATACCGGGAATTTATTTTTAAAATCAATCACTCACCACGCCTGCACTGTCACGAGTTATAGCCTAATCTAGCGCTGCTAAGCGCAAAAAGGCAGCACCATGTTACAAATTCCCTACGCTACATTTGCATTTGGGGAAATAATTTGGGGCCGCCAAGCCCATCAATTACTTGTTGCATTACGTTCGCTTTTAAGCGAAAATAATCTATGGAGGTTCTCCACTACGCCACGGAGTCGAATCAGGATCCCTATCAGGAATGGCTCGACGGCTTACGCGATCGATTGCGCGAGTCGCAATTCAGCGGCGAGTTGATCGGCTCGTTCTCGGCAATTTCGGGGACCATAAAGCCTGCCGCGATGGGGTGTGGGAGCTTCGTATTGATTTCGGCCCGGGTTATCGAATTTACTATTCGCGATCTGGAAAGGAGATCGTCCTGTTACTGTGTGGCGGATCGAAACGAACGCAAACCTCGGATATTGATCAGGCCGTCAATTATTGGCAGGACTATCAGCGGAGACTGACATGAAACGTAAATCAAATGTTGCACCGTCCCGTAGCCATGAAACAGCTACGATCGAAAGTTTTCGCAAAGATCCCAAATTTGCCGCGGAATACCTCAACGCCGTTCTTGAGGACGGGGATCAAGAAGAGATTATGGTTGCCTTGCGATACGTCGCCACCGCTTTCGGCGGCGTGCCGAAACTGGCGGAACAAACAGCGCTCAACGCGACTACGCTGTATCGAACGCTCTCGCCGCAAGGGAATCCCGAACTAAAGAGCTTGCGCGCGTTACTCAAGGCGATGGGTATGCGACTATCTGTCGAACCGATCAAACAAAAACAAGCTGCTTGAAACTTGCGGAATCCAATTTGAATTGCGACACAGTCACCGCGTTCGCTATTGTCTTCGGAGAACGCTACCCGCGATAGATTTCGGTACTAACGCCACTGCGTTCCGCTATCTGTAGCTGCTGTGGAGATCTTGTACCACCAGCGTGGAAAACATGACGTGTGGGTATTTCCCTATCGAAATAAACCCATCACACAAGTTGCAACGCGGGCGTGGCGTGAAGCAGTTATTCGTGCGGAGATTGGCGTTGGATTTCGTTGGCACGATTTGCGTCATACATCGGCAAGTTGGCAGGTGCAAGACGGTACACCACTTCATGTGCTTCAGGAATTGGGCGCGTGTTCTGGAGCTGAATTGGCTCAACGGTAGGCCCATTTGTCGACGGAACACTTGGCTCATTGGGTAAAACGGAGAACCCGCTTGGACTTTCCCAATGGTGGTTGTGACAATTTTCCTACGCTGGAAAACAAAACGGTGAATTGAATCACCGTAAGTCTTTGAAATAGTGGCGCGCCCGGCAGGATTCGAACCCACGACCCCTTGGTTCGTAGCCAAGTACTCTATCCAACTGAGCTACGGGCGCGTTTTAACGCGAGCGCGAATTATAACAGGTTGCCGCGCGCGGGCAAAATCGCAGGCACTTCAAATGCCTTAGAAGGTTGAAATGAGTTACTTGGATCGATTGTTCATATGCGATCACTGGCTGGTCTCGAACCGCGTCGAAAAAGAAGTGGACGAACTTTAGCGCCATTCCATTTCCAGATCAAAAAGAACGCGAAGGTGAGGTTTAGAATATACCTACGCGCGCGTTTCAATACCCATGGCAATGTCTGAAGAACGGCTCCCTGATTAGCTCTCAGGCCGATTGCGGGTCTATTGAAACAAGCGCGTCGATTACCCCTTCCGCACTTGAATAACATCGTTGCTAATATCAGGGTTGAATGTCGCGATTGATTGCTTGACGCGCGGACTTGATCACTTCGCTGGCCGTGAGGCCAACTGGGCCGATGCCATCGACGACGCAGCGATCCGCTGCAGCACCGTGTAGGTAGGTGCCGTACAACATGGCGTACTCTGCCGCGAGTCCTTGCGCCATTAGGGCTGCGATTATCCCGATCAGCGCGTCGCCCATGCCGGCGCTGGCGAGGCCAGGATTACCGCTGGTATTGATGTGCCATTTGCCGTTGCGCGCGACGCAGATGCTGCCAACGCCTTTCAACACGACGTGGCTGTTGAGTTGATTGACTAACTCGCGCGCGGCGGCGAGGCGATCGTTTTGCACGTTACCCGTCAGCGTGCCAAGTAAGCGCGCCGCCTCCGCCGGATGTGGCGTGATCAGCGTCGTTGCTTCGCGGTTGTGCAGTGCGAGTTGTAAATCCGGTTCCGCCGCGATCCAGGTCAAGCCATCGGCATCGATTAACAGTGGCCAGTCGGTCTCGATGGCACGCGCCAACAGGCGTTTCGCGGCGATGGACTTTCCCAAACCGGGTCCGACGATAAGCGCGCGAATTCCGGCGAGGCTCAGAATATCCTCCGCTTCGCGCAACATGAGTTCCGGTTGCAACGGATCGACACTCGGCGCGTCCTTCGCGACCAGTCCGACGAACACGCGCCCTGCGCCCAAATTAAGTGCAGCTCGCCCGGCAAGCAGCGCCGCGCCGACCATGCCTTCGGCGCCACCGATTATGGCGACATCGCCGAACTGACCCTTATGCGAATTTTTTTTGCGCCGGGGCAACAATTGTCGAATGGTTTCTTCGCGCAGCAAGCGCCCATCGGCGCCGACATGTTCTTCGGTGGTCACGCCCAAATTTGCGATCCGAACGTTGCCGCAATAGTCCGGTCCATCGCGGGTGAGTAAGCCCGGCTTGAGCGCGATGAATGTCACGGTTTCTTGCGCCGGCAACGCGATCCCTCTGACCATGCCGGTGTCACTGTCCAAGCCGCTGGGTATATCCAGCGCAAGTACCGGCGCGCGCATGCCGGTCACTTGTTCGATCAAGGCGCGATAAGGGCCGCTGATTTCTCGCGTCAGACCGATGCCGAACAAACCGTCAATGATCAAATCGTAGCGAACGTCGCGCGGAATTGTCGCGTTGATTTCGCCGCCCGCGTCGCGCCACATGGCGAACGCGGCGGCGGCTTCGCTGTCATCGTGTTTTGGTTGGCTGAGGGCGACGACATCAACGTGATAAAACCAGCGTTTCAACAACCGCGCGACGACATAAGCATCGCCGCCGTTATTGCCGGGCCCGGCGAGCACTAATACATTGGTCGCGTTTTCGCCAAGCAAACTGCGTGCGATATCGGCGGCTGCCTCACCCGCGCGCTCCATTAACTGCATGCGCGGATTTCCCTCAACGGCGGCGCGTTCGATCAGGCGAATCTGCGCCGTTAGATAGATGGGTTCGGTTTTACCCAGCACGATCGGGCGGCGCGTAAGTGGAGCGGGGTGGTGTGAGCACCGTGTTCAGCGCCTGTTCCGCGACGAACGGATAGTCCAAGCTGTAATGCAGGCCGCGGCTTTCGTGGCGCGCCAATGCACACTGCACGATGAGGTCGGCGCTAAGCACCAGGTTACGCAATTCGATTAAATCGTTACTGACGCGGAAATTGCTGTAGTACTCGTTGATTTCATCGGATAGTAATTTAATGCGGTGCTGCGCGCGTTGCAAGCGCTTCGTCGTGCGCACAATGCCGACATAGTCCCACATGAAGCGGCGCAACTCGGCCCAGTTATGCGAGATGACGATTTCCTCGTCGGCATCGGTGACGCGGCTTTCGTCCCAATCCGGCAAGTCGGGAACGCCTTGCGAGGCAGCATTTAAAATATCTTCTGCTGCGGCTTGGCCGAATACTAAACATTCCAACAACGAATTACTCGCGAGGCGATTGGCGCCATGCAAACCGGTGTGGGCGACTTCGCCGACGGCGTAAAGATTGTCGACATCGGTGCGTGCGTTCAAATCGGCCATCACACCGCCGCAACTGTAATGGGCGGCGGGCACCACTGGAATCGGCTCCTTGGAAATATCGATGCCCAGCTCCATGCAGCGCTTCTTGATGTTGGGGAAATGCTCGCGCAAGAACGCTTCCGGTTTGTGCGAAATGTCGAGATAAACGCAATCGACGCCGCGCTTTTTCATCTCAAAGTCGATCGCGCGGGCGACGACATCGCGCG
>JANOLP010000200.1:0-2610 GCA_031419835.1 Pseudomonadota bacterium
CCCGGCCTTCTGCATCGTCCATGCGGCCTTTGTCGAACACCTGGAAAAATAGTTCTAATACGTCGGGATGCGCCTTCTCAATCTCATCCAATAACACCACGCTATAGGGCTTGCGGCGCACTGCTTCGGTCAACACGCCACCTTCACCATAGCCAACGTAACCAGGCGGCGAACCTTTAAGGCTGGAAACCGTATGGGCTTCCTGAAACTCCGACATGTTGATGCTGATCATGTTGCGCTCGCCGCCGTAAAGGATATCGGCAAGCGCTAACGCCGTTTCGGTCTTGCCGACGCCGCTGGTTCCGACGAGGAGGAACACGCCGATCGGCTTATCGGGATCTTCCAGGTTCGCGCGGGACGTTCGAATACGCTGGGCAATGGCTTCCAGCGCGTGCGATTGGCCGATGACGCGCGCCTCTAATAACGGCTTAAGCGAAAGAACGGTTTTGATTTCATCCTTGAGCATTTTCCCTGCGGGAATACCAGTCCAAGCCGAGATGACTTCACCGGCGGTCTGACCATCGACACACACTTGAATGAGTGGAGACTCGCCTTGGATATTGCTTAATTCTTCGGTGAGTGTCGTGAGTTCTTTCAGTGTGTCTGCACGCTGCCCGTCGGTAAGCTTTTCGACCGTTTGACCTTCAACGGGCGGGACCGCAAGCGCGTCCGTCTCTAACGCTTTTCGGAGCTTGCCGATTTTAGCCACCAGATCGCGCTCTATTTCCCAGCGCGTGTCCAGGGACGAAAGCTCTGTTTGGGTGCTGGCCTTGTCGGATTGCAACTCTGTGATTCTTGCGCTGTGAACTGCGCCGGTAGCCAATTCGCGCTCCAACGCCTGAATTTCCTTGTCCAGGTTCTGTATTCGGCGGCGCGCGTCCTCAATCTGCGCCGGAACAGCCGTCTGCATGATCGCAACCCGTGCACAAGCAGTGTCTAACACACTCACTGCCTTGTCGGGTAGTTGGCGTCCGGATAGATAACGGTTTGAGAGCCGCACGGCTTCGGTAACGGCCTCATCCAGAATGCGCACGTTGTGATGCTTTTCCATCATATCGGTAAGGCCGCGCAGCATGATGATGGCCTGCTGTTCGCTCGGTTCGTCGACTTTGACGACTTGGAACCGACGGGCGAGCGCCGCGTCTTTCTCAAAGTACTTTTTGTATTCCGACCACGTGGTGGCTGCAATGGTGCGCATCTCGCCGCGCGCCAAGGCGGGCTTAAGCAAATTCGCCGCGTCGCCCTGCCCCGCCGGTCCGCCCGCGCCAATCATGGTGTGCGCTTCGTCGATAAACGTAATGATGGGATGGGGGCTGCGCTTCACCTCATCGATCACTCCCTTCAGGCGATTCTCGAATTCCCCCTTCACACTGGCGCCCGCTTGAAGCAGCCCGAGGTCTAAGGTGTGAAGTTGCACGTTTCGCAGTGGCGGCGGAACGTCGCCTTCAGCGATGCGCAATGCGAATCCTTCAACGACGGCCGTCTTTCCGACACCGGCTTCACCGGTGAGAATGGGATTGTTTTGGCGCCGCCGCGTTAGGATGTCGACAAGCTGGCGAATCTCGCGCTCTCGGCCAAGAACCGGATCGATCTTCCCCTCTTTCGCGCGCTGGGTGAGATTAACCGTGTATTGATCCAGATTGGGCGTTTTGCCATAACCGCCCGGCCGTGGTGCTTCGCCCGAAAGCGAATCTGATGTTTCGCTGCCTAACGGTTGCGAGGTGTCGGCTTCGTCGGATTTGGCCGTCAGATCATGAAAGTGCTTTTTCAGTTCTTCAAGCTTGATTTTAGTGAGTTCCGGGGATGATTCTTTAATCAGCCGGCTCAGTTCATAGTCGGTCAAAAGGACGATCAGCAAGTGGCCACTGCGTATCCGGCTATCACCATAATCAACCGAGGCCAGCAACCATGCGCCTTCAAACAATTTTGGAATGTGCGGCGATAAGACCGGCGTGCGGGTGTTTCCGTTCTTGAGTGAGTTCAGGGCACGATTCAGTTCGGCCACCACTTTGCTCTCATTGATATCGTATTGCCGCAAAATGGCGTGCAAATCCGTGTTGTTGGCCTCTAATAATTTGTAAAGCAGGTGCTCGACTTCCACCTCATAGTGGGTGCGCGACAGGCACAGCCCCGCCGCCCCTTCCATCGCGCTCTTGCAGGCTGGATTGAGCCTTGAGACCAATGCTTTCAGATTACTCGTGATCATTCTTTGTTCCTATGTCGCCAATACGATGTCGCGTGGGTCGTGGTCTAAGTCTCGCGTTTTCAGCCAAGATGTTAACCCCAATCTCGCGCCTCCGCGTGCGGCATTGCCTAGATAGCAATGTGGTACTTCTTCTTTTTTGACGACTAACTGAACTTCGCAGTCGAACGCTGTTCCAGCCAAGAGTTTAACCAACCGGACTAGTGCCGTGTGGCCTTTTTCGCCAGGCAACAAGTCTTTAAGCTGGTTAAGCTTGAGGGGTCCAAGCGTGACGCGAAATTTGGATTGGTGATCCCATGCGCACGTGCCGATTGTCGCGCGATCGCCAAGCGTTGCATTAGCGCCACCGAGAACGGTCAATTCACGCTGCGGCAAGGTGAGCCAACGCCCTCTGAACTGCGCGACAA
>JANOLP010000201.1:0-27322 GCA_031419835.1 Pseudomonadota bacterium
TGTCATCCTGAGCAACGCGAAGGATCTGCTTTTTAACGGCCGTAAAAGCAGATCCTTCGCGTTGCTCAGGATGACATAGGGATGTGGCAACAAGAGGGCCGGCGGTTCATGGTCCGTGAGCGGTATCGGCGCTGCCGATACAGGCAGCTCGCAATGACTGAGAGCGTCGCGGTAATTCTTGAGGGTTATGACGTGAGCCGAAGTAACCCATCCCCATCCCAACCTTCCCCTTGAAAGGGAAGGAGGTCGGCTTTTACGCGATCCGTAGAAATATGAAATACCTGAAGATGCAAGTGGGGTGAGGCTTTTCATCCTAGCCGTTCAATCGCGCAAACGTATCCTGCCGATAAAACAATTTCATCTGCTCATACACTGCCAGATATTCGGCAACGATAATCTGCGGCATTTCAAAAAACACTTCGCTTAACACCGCAAAAAACTCACCGGGATTTTCCGACACATACGGATCGCTTGCTGTCTCTTCGCCGGCATCGACGCGCTTACAAAAATCTGCCTGTCAAGGCGAAGTGACTAAGTCGACGCTGTAATCATGGCTTAGTTTAAGCCCTTGCGAGACGTCTTATCTGGCTTTGTTTTCGCCGACATGTGCCTGAAAACCCGCATGGATATTAGCTCTGCAGGCATGTCAATTTCACGAATTACGCCTGCTTTTGAAAAGTCACCGCCGACGCTCAACCCGCAGCTCAGTATTCATTTCGTTTTCTCGACTGCATCGCCGTTCTCGCCCGGATGATGGGGATGGGCGGACGCATCCACCGCGTGGCGCAATTCGGCGGCTTTTTCACGACGCTTTTGCGTGCCCTTGCGCAGCAACAAATAGAATACAGGCGTCAAAAAAATGCCGAACAATGTCACGCCGACCATCCCAGAAAACACCGCGATTCCCATTGCGCGACGCATTTCGCTGCCGGCGCCGCTGCTGATAATCAGTGGGATCACGCCGGCACAAAAAGCGATGGACGTCATCAAGATCGGGCGCAACCGTAAGCGGCAAGATTCGATTACAGCGTCGAACGCGCTGCGGCCGCGCTCTTCTAATTCCTTGGCGAATTCGACAATCAAAATCGCGTTTTTACACGCGAGGCCGACCAACACTACCAATGCCACTTGCGTGAAAATATTCAGATCGCCGGGCTGCATGAACGGCGGGAAACTCGAAATCCACACGCCGAATAGCGCCGACAAAATACACATCGGCACGATCATGATGATCGCCAGCGGCAGGCTCCAGCTTTCGTACTGCGCCGCTAAGACGAGAATGACCAGGATCAACGACAGCGCGAGCACGGCCATCAGCGTCGGCACTTTCGTGCCTAGTCCGGGAATGGAGACGTCGCGCGTTAAACGATCCTGGTAGGATAGCTCGGTCCATTCGTAACTCATGCCGCGCGGTAAGGTTGCGAGTAGTCGCTCGATTTCGCCTTCCGCTTGACCGCTGGAAAATCCCGGATTCGGCGCGCCATTAATATCCGCCGACGGATAGCCGTTGTAACGCGTCACGCGAGTTGGGCCAAAGGTCGGCTCGACTTTCATCAGTGCGCCGAGCGGCACCATTTCGCCTTTGTCGTTGCGCGTTTGCAGTTGCGTGATGGAGTTCGCGTCGGCGCGAAACGGCGCATCGGCTTGCACGATCACCTGATAGGTTTTGCCAAAGCGTGTGAAGTCGTTCACGTACAACGAACCGAGATTGATCTGCAACGAATCGTAAATATCGTGCAGCGCTACGCCCATTTGCTTGGCGCGCGTGCGGTCGACGTTTGCCAGCAATTGCGGCACGTTGATATCGTAGGTGGAGAAGGGCGTGCCGATGCTGGTTTTCGGATTGCCATAGACCTGCCCGAGTGTGCCCCAAACCGCGCCGAACAAGGCTTGCTCGCCTTGGCCGCTGCGGTCTTGCACTTGCAGTTTGAAGCCGCCGGCGTTACCCAAACCATCCACCGCAGGCGGCGGTACGACGAACATGCGTGCGCCTTGGATTTGTTGAATCGCGCCGTTCACTTGGCCGAGAATGGCGTTCTTGCTTAAGTTCGGCGTGGTACGTTTTTCGAAATCGTCCAAGCCGAAAAATACGATGCCTTCGTTCGGCGCGGCAGAAAATCCGGCGATCGATAAACCCGGAAACGCGACAGAGTTCTCGATGCCGGGCACCTTCAACGCGATATCGCTCATTTGCCGAATCACTGCGTCGGTGCGATCAAGCGACGCGCCCGCGGGCAACTGCGCGATGCCGATTAAATATTGCTTATCCGGCGCCGGCACGAAGCCGACCGGAATGCGCGTGAATAACAGCGCCGTGCCCGCGAGCAACAATACATACACCAACATCGCGATGGATTTGCGTCCGAGAATGCCGGTCACGCCGCGTCCGTAGGCGTTACTGCTACGCCGGAAAAAGCGATTGAAGCCGCGGAAGAACCAGCCGAATGCCGCGTCCATGATGCGCGTTAAACCATCCTTCGGTGCATCGTGAGGCCGCAGCAAAATGGCCGACAAGGCAGGCGACAATGTTAGCGAGTTAAACGCCGAAATAATCGTGGAGATCGCAATTGTCACAGCGAATTGCTTGTAGAACTGGCCGGACAATCCGGGCACAAATGCCAGCGGCACGAACACCGCGCACAGCGTCAAAGCAATGGCGATAATAGGCCCGCTCACTTCTTGCATGGCCTTGACAGTCGCGGCGTGAGGGGTGAGGCCGTTTTCGATATTGCGTTCAACGTTCTCGACGACGACGATCGCATCATCTACAACGATCCCAATCGCGAGCACGAGGCCGAAAAGTGTCAGCGTATTTATTGAAAAGCCGAGCAGAAGCAACACCGCAAACGTGCCGATAATCGATACGGGTACTGCTAGCAATGGAATGATCGACGCGCGCCAAGTTTGCAAAAAGATGATCACCACCAGCACGACCATTAGCACCGCTTCAATCAACGTGGTGACGACTTTCTCGATCGAGGTTTGCACAAAGCGGGTCGGATCGTAGACGATGCTATAAGCCACGCCGGCCGGGAAATCTTTTTTGATGCGCTCCATCACTTCGCGCACGTTGTTCGACAGCGCCAGCGCGTTACTGCCCGGCGCTTGGAAAACCACGACTGCCGCGGCTTCTTTATTGTTAAGCAAGCTGCGCAGCGCGTAAGTGTTAGCGCTCATCTCGACTCGCCCGATATCTTTGACGCGCACTAACGCGCCGCTTGCCGGATCGGCGCGGACGATGATGTCGCTGAATTCTTCCTCGGTGCTTAATCGACCTTGGGTATTAAGCGGCAGTTGAAATTCCGTCCACTTCGGCGCGGGTGGCGCGCCGACCACGCCGGCGGCGACCTGCGTATTTTGTTCGCGGATCGCGGCGATGACGTCCGCGCCGGTCATGTTGCGCGCCGCGAGTTCGTGTGGGTTGAGCCAAATGCGCATGGCGTAATCGCCGGCGCCGAATAACAGTACCGAGCCCATGCCCGGTATGCGCAGCAATTGATCGCGAACTTGCAGTTGGCCGTAGTTGCGCAAGTAGAGGGCATCGCGGCTGTTGTCGGGGCTGAGCAAATGCACCACCATCGTTAAGTTTGGCGATTGCTTTTCTGTCGTCACGCCGATTTGACGTACGATATCCGGCAGACGCGGCAAAGCGCGATTGATGCGGTTTTGCACCGCCGTTTCTGCGGCTTCCGGATCGGTACCGATTTTGAATGTGACGGTTAACGTCATCACGCCGTCGGCGGTACCTTGGCTTTCAAAATAGAGCAGGTTATCGATGCCGTTAATCTGTTCTTCCAGCGGCGTTGCGACCGTTTCGGAAATGACGCGCGGATTGGCGCCGGGAAATTGCGCGCGTACGACAATTTGCGGCGGCGAGACTTCCGGATATTCGGATACCGGCAACATGAAAATCGACATGGCACCGATGAGAAAAATGAAAATCGACAACACCGTGGCAAAGCGCGGCCGGTCGATGAAAAAGCGCGAGATGTCCATGGCGATGCCTAGTTTTTCTCGGCGGGTTTGGTTTCTTCCTGTTTCGGCGGCGCGCCGGGCGCCGCAACGATCGGCATGCCTTTCTCGTCCACTTTCATCACCTGCGGCGTCACCGGCGCGCCGGGAAATGCACGCTGTAAGCCATCCACGATAATGTTCTCGCCGGCTTTCACGCCGGTCACGACACGCATGCCGTCGATCAACGCGGCAGGTTTCACCTCGCGCGGTTCGACCAAATTATTCGCGCCGACCACCATCACGATTTTGCGCGTCTGGTCCGTCGTGATCGCGCGATCGGGCACGACGGTCGCTTCGTACGATCCGCTGCCGATCAACTTAATGCGCGCTGAGAGCCCTGGCGTGAATTGCCCGTTGGCATTTTCGAAAACCGCGCGGGCACGCATGCTGCCGGTTGCTGGATTCAAGCGGTTGTCGACGAAATCCATGCTGCCTTGGTGCGGATAACCTTGTTCGTCGGACAAACCCATCAACACCGGATTCGCGGTGTCGCGCGATGACGGCCGCGAGCCGTCTTTCGCGGCACGTGCGTATTTTAAGTAAGTTGCCTCGCTCGCATCGAAATAGGCGTAGACGCGATCGATCGAGACGATCGTTGTTAACACTTGGTCGCCCACTTTGACGTAGTTACCGGGCGTGATGAGTGCTCGCGAAATGCGGCCGTCGATCGGCGAGGTAATACGCGTAAAACTTAAGTTGAGTTTTGCGACGTTGAGTTCTGCTTGCGCCGCTTGAATGGAGGTTTCACTATTTCGCGCGGCGGCACGTAATTTGTCGGTATCCTGTTGCGAGATCGCTTGCAAGGTCAGCAATCGTTCCGCGCGCGCCAACTCACTCTTGGCGAGTCCCCATTGGGTGCGCGCCGCGGCGATTTGCGCATCGACGCGCGCGACTTCCATTGCGAACGGTCGTGGATCGATGGTGAACAACACGTCGCCTTTTTTAACTTTTTGGCCTTCGCTGAAATGGACCTTGTCCAACGTGCCGGCGACGCGGGCGCGAATGTCGACCGTATCGACTGCTTCTAAACGCGCGCTGAATTCGTCGAATTCTTGAACCACGCGCTGAGTCACCGGCGCGACCGACACCGGCGGCGGGCCACCCGCGCCTTGCGGCGATGCGCCAGCGGGTGCGCTCTTGCCGCAGCCGGAAAATGAAATTGCGGCGGCAACAATTGCCAAGACAAGAAAACGCGAAGAGCGGTCAATCATAGAATCCTCGGACTTTGGAAGTAGGGCGAAGCGAGTTGTTATTCTTACAAGAAGTTGCGCACCGCAACAAATAGATAATATACCTTGGTTTTGGTTCCTTTTATCGGTACTAAAATTTATTCTCTCGCGGGTTTAATTCCACGGGGTGTTGGTCGATGCCTGGAGAGGCGCATCAATATTAGGTCTCCGGGCGCTCCCCTAGGTGGTTGTGGCATACAGGGTCGGCATGTAAAAGAAGATATAATCCGACGAAGTCATATAAAAATTTGCCTGTGTTCTTTCCGCTCCTCATTTCGATTCCCGATGGTTTCTTCGCAACTGCGCAAGGCTTAGCCCGATGAGCGCTAAGCAATACGCTGCGCGCGGGCCGCTTTGGGCCGATCCCAAACGCGATCGCGAAAATACGATTTCGTTACCGCTGGCGTTTTTGATCGCCGCGATTTTGGAGTTGGCGGTTTTCGCTGTGGTTTTTCTGGTTGATTGGTCGAACGATTTTGGTATTCAAGAACCGCCGCCGATGACAGTGAATCTGGTCGAACCCGAACCGCCGAAACCCGAACCGATCAAGCCGCCAGAACCGCCTCCGCCGGAAGAGAAAAAACCCGAGCCACCTAAGCCGATCCCGAAGCCGGAGCCGAAACCGATTCCAAAAGTTGAGCCGCCGAAAATCGAGCCTAAACCGATTCTGGAACCGAAAATTGTAATTCCCGAACCCGAGCCGGAGAAAAAGTCGGCGCCGCCACCGCCGGAACCCAAGCCTGAACCGCCGCCGCCGGAGCCGAAACCGGAACCACCACCGCCTGCGCCGGAATTAGTGAAAGAGGAACCGAAACCAGAGCCGAAAGTGGAGCAGAAGGAACAGGTCGCGCCGCCAAAACAAGTACGCAATGCGAAACCGATTCGTAAAGTCGCAGCCGCTTATCCGCGTAGCGCGTTGAAAGACGGGACGATGGGCAAAGTGAAGGCGCGCTTGACCGTCGGCGTGAACGGCGATGTCATTGATGTGGAGATACTAGAATCGGCGCCGCCGGGGGTGTTCGACGATACCGTGACCAAAGCTGTGAAGCAATATAAATTCGAAGGTGACGGCACCCAGTACTTTGTCGATCAGGAAGTGGTGTTTAAACTAGAAAACTAAATCAATGCGGATCATTTTTATCGTGATCGCAGGATTGGTCTTATGCGGATGCGCGTCAATCAGCGGGCGTTCCAATACAAACGGGCAAACACTTCCAGCAGTGCCCGACAAGTTAAGCGCCACCGAAGGGTATGTTAAGGTTCGCCTAACCGTTGGAAGCGACGGATCTGTGATCGATACAAAAATTCTAGAATCACTTCAGGCTAGCAAATTTGATGGTGCGGTTTTGCGAAGGATTGGAAACTATCATTTCGAGCCTACGGGCTCTACCTATATTTATAGAGCAGGAATTCACGTTTAAGCAAAAGGATTGAATGCGTCAGAGCGACGCCTGCGTTTAAAATTCGCGATTCAATTTTGATGTAGATGACAATGGGAGAAGTAACATGAAAAGTAAAGCCGTACTCACACTCGATGAGCTGAAAAAAATTGCCGCCGGCGCCGAGGCCGAAGCGATTAAAAACAACTGGAATGTCTCCATCGCCATTTGCGATGACGGCGGCCATTTGTTGTTTTACCAGCGCCTCGACGGCGCAGCGCCCATCAGTGCCCACATCGCGCCGCAAAAAGCGCGTACCGCCGCCATTGGTCGGCGTAACACCAAATTGTACGAAGACATGGTGAACGGCGGCCGTTATAGCGCGCTGTCGATGCCGGAAGTGACTCATCTGGAAGGTGGCGTGCCGATTATTGTGGACGGCAACGTCATCGGCGCCGTCGGCGTCTCCGGCGTGAAGTCGAGCGAGGACGCGCAGATCGCGGAAGCAGGAATCAAAGCCTTATTGAGCCTCGCGTAAAAAATGACAGTTTTCGTACCATTTGTGCCCACCCTCATCCCAACCCGACCTCGCGGGAGAGGGAGTAGTGTCCCCTCGCCCCGTTTGCGGGGAGAGGGCCAGGGTGAGGGGCCGGCCGTCATTCATTGAGGCAATCCTTTGAGCAAGATCACCGAAGTTGAAGTCCACGCGTTTCAGTTCGATGCGCACAACCTTGGCTTCACGCGCGGCGAGGGAGTCGGTGCGTTCGGCTACAAAAAAAATTCCAAGATCCGCGTCACCAAATATGTGACGGTGATCATGACCGACAACGGCTTGCGCGGCGAATATGTCGCGCAGTGGGTCGCCTCTGCGTCATCGCTTGGGCAAACCTTGATGCTCGCGCCGTATTTAATCGGCCGTGAAGCGGAAGAGCGTGAATTTATTTACGACGATTTGAAACGCCAAGCGCGTCAGTTCGATCACATGGGCCATGGCTCGATCGATATTGCCCTGTGGGATTTAGCCGGCAAAAAATTGGGCGTGTCGGTGTCGGAATTGCTCGGGGGTTATCGCAAACGCTTGCCAGCGTATGCCAGCACCTATCACGGCGACCGAAACGGCGGGCTGCATTCGAAGGAAGCGTTCGCCGATTTCGCGCAACAATGTTATGAGCTCGGTTATCGCGGCTTCAAAATTCACGGTTGGAACGAAGGCAACAAACGCGAAGAGGCCGAAAACGTATTGCACGTGCGCAAAATCGTCGGTGACAAAATGGAACTCATGCTCGATCCCGCCTGCGAGTTGCGCACCTTCGCCGATGCGCTGTACGTCGGTCGCGCCTGCGACGAAGCGAATTATTTTTGGTACGAAGATCCGTTCCGCGATTCCGGCACGTCGGCGTTCGCGCATAAGCGTTTGCGTGAATTTTTGAAGACGCCGATTCTGCAAACTGAGCACGTGCGTGGCGTTGAGCCGAAGGCGGATTTTTTGATTGCCGGCGGCACGGATTTTCTGCGCGTTGATCCGGAATACGACATGGGCATTACCGGAACGATGAAGATCGCGCATCTGGCCGAAGCGTTCGGCATCGATGCGGAGATTCACGTCTGTGGCCCTGCGCATCGCGCGTGCATGAGCGCGATGCGTAATAGCAATTACTATGAAGTTGGCTTAGTTGGGCCGGATTGTCCCAATGCGATTGCGCCGGTTTATGCTTGTGGTTATTCGGATATGATCGATTGCGTTGGCGCAGATGGCTGTGTGCCGGTGCCGACCGGGCCGGGCCTCGGCGTAACCTACGATTGGGATTTCATCGCGAAGAATCGTATCGCGTTGCACGAGTTTAGTTAGTTTTTTTGTCGTCCCCGCGAAGGCGGGGACCCAGTGTCGTAAAACAAAAGACGCTGGATTCCCGCCTGCGCGGGAATGACGAGTGGTTGGTTAGCATTCCAAAAAACAAACGAGGTTGTTAAATGCAAACAAAAAGCGCTGCACGCTTCAGCTTAATTCTCATCGCACTCGTCATCGTCGGCTGCGCGAGCAAACCTTCCACCCGCGCACCTCGCGCGCCATCACCCGCGCCGAGCGACGGACGAACGGCGACGCCAAGCAAAGCCAACGTTCAATACGACAAATTTACCGGAGGTTGCCGATCATGGGACGATTACATCGCGCGCACCGGCGTGCAAGATTGCGGCGGACGCACCCACCCCGGCTGGATCGGCGCAACGCGTTGCAACGTCACATCTAGCGGATACAGTTATACCCCCAAGCGCGAAGAGGGGATACTTGGACGTACTTGTTTTAGTATTGAATTGCCGCGAAATCCGAACCAATTTCAGCTCGCCTCGGCGTGCGTGCGCATCGTCGATTGGGTGCCGCCTAGCGCGATTTCGCAATCCTGCGCCGATAGCCGTGGCAACTGGCTAGATCGAGTGTTGGTGCACGAGCAGCAACATGCTTATCAATGCGAAATGGAAGTGTGGAAAGCCAATCAGCGCTGGGCGAAACGCAAGCACCGCTATTCCGGTTGCGGCTTTACCGAGCGTGGCGCGCTGAACGAGCTAACGGGGAAAATTGATGATTTGCTGAAGGATGAAGTCAACCGCATCATGGAAGCGATTGAGCGAGAGTCGGATCAATTCCACGCATCGCCGCAAGGTCAGCCGATCATGACAAATTGCAATGTGTGCAAGTAAAGGAATTTCTGATTGCCAACCAGACTGATTGGGAACTAAAGATAGTTTCCTCCCTTTCAAGGGGAGGACTAAGGTGGGGATGGGTTAAGGGAGGCGATTGGTTAATGGGATTGCCGAATGACCCATCCCCATCCCGGCCTTCCCCTTGAAGGGGAAGGAGTCGCTAACTTTTCTTCTTCTTATAATCGTCGATTTTCTCTTTCAGCAAACTCATCTCCGAGCAACCGGTCATGCACAGCGCCCGGAGCCTATTCAAATGCTCTTCGGCCTTGGCCAAATCATTCTTCATCAAATACGCTTCACCAATATATTCATGCGCCGCTTTGTGGCCCGGAGATAAAACCAGCGCTTGGTTGTAGTGTTTAAAGGCGCTGTCGTAGTCGCCAAGGTTGCGATAGGAATAACCCAAATAATTGTGAACGTCGGGATTATTTCTATCGACATCGAGCGCTTTTTTAAGCGCGGCGAGTGCCTTGTTGTAATCCTTCGCCTCCAAGGCTTTTTGCCCCTCGATAAAATTCGGTTCGGTCACGCTGGCGGCTTCTTCAACGCCCATGTTGGCGAAGGCCGGTGCGAGGGCGCAGGCGAGGGACAACGCAATCAGGTAACGAGAAAGCTTAGCGGGTAACAAAATCATGGGTGATCTCCTTGAGCAAAGTGACGCTGCCTCCATTCAACGCGGGGTGCTTCATGTAAGTTTACCGCGCCATTATAAGACTTTCTCGAATTCAGATCGCGCTCGGCGGCAGATATCGATCGAGCCATGGGTCAATCGCAGAGCGGCGCTTCAGGCATGCATCGCCACGAAACAAGTGGGGTGCGGCTCGTGGCGACTTGCCTAAAAAATTACGCGGCGAGCTTCAGCGCGCCTTCGCGCACGATACCGGCTTGGTCGAGCGCGTGTTTGATGCGCGCGATTTCCGCGCCGCTAATTTTCATCAACGGCGGACGGACTACGGCTTTGTCGAGTCGGCCGAGTAGCACGAGCGCTTCTTTCATACGGTTGTGCATATCGAGGAAGGGCGGTGCGTAGAACGCTTGCGATAGCTGGACGATGCGGTCGCGGGGATGACCCCGGCGGGGCGGAAGTCTTTGAATCGCGGCATGGTTGGCTCTAACGATTTTGTTTCAATGGCGCGATTATAGCGTTAGGTCGTGGGGTGGGCACGTGTGCCCACGCTGGAGCCCTCCTTTCCATGAACCCTACCGGAATGCTCACCTTTAACATGTCATCCTGAACCCTTCGCTACGCTCGAAGGTAAACTCCGTGAAGGATCTGCTTTTGTCGTGCCGTGAAAACAGATCCTTCGCGTTGCTCAGGATGACATGGGGAGGTGGCAGCAACAGCACATGCGGTTCATGGCCCGTGAGCAGTATTGGCAGCGCCGATACAGGTAACTCGAAATGACAGCTAGAGCATTGCCAAGAGCCCTATGGATACTGGCTTGTGGCGTTGCATGCTTGAAAAGCCAGTATCCATGGGCTTCTCCAGGCAGTCATTTCGTAAAATCTACGCCTTGCAAATAGCCTCTTTAAGCCCTTGAGTTGGCCGTGATGATTAAGTTATAATCAATGGCTTAGCGAGAAAATCAAATAGTGTGGAATTAACTGGAGAAGTACGATGACTGCAACGACCGCGCAGAAAGCGCAGATTATCAAGGATTATCAACGAGCTGGTAACGATACCGGTTCGCCCGAAGTGCAAGTTGCACTGATGACCGGCCGCATCAATGAATTGACCGGCCATTTCAAAACCCACGTCAAGGATTTCCATTCCCGCCGTGGCCTCTTAATGTTGGTGAGCAAGCGCCGTAGTTTGTTGGATTATTTGAAGCGCCAAAACGCCGATAGCTACAAAGCCCTAATCGAACGTCTCGGCATCCGCAAGTAAGCGCGGCCCGCCAAAAGCAATCACGAGCACAAGAGCCTGCCTAGCCAGGCTCTTGTGCATTTAAGACCACTGTTCGTGGCGCGCCGTTTCGAGTTGCGAAAATCACATTTAAGCTACGCGCCGCGCAATAATTAAGGAAGATATTGTGAATCCCATTAAAAAATCATTTCAGTACGGCAAGCATACGGTTACGTTGGAAACCGGCGAAATGGCGCGTCAGGCCGACGGCGCCGTGTTAGTAAGCATCGACGACACGGTGGTGTTGGTTACCTGTGTCGGTGCGACGAATGCTAAAGCGGGCCAAGATTTTTTCCCGCTCACTTGCGATTATCAGGAGCGCACCTACGCCGCGGGCAAAATCCCCGGTGGATTTTTCAAGCGCGAAGGCCGTCCTTCGGAAAAAGAAACGCTGACCTCGCGTTTGATGGATCGCCCGATGCGTCCGCTGTTCCCGGAAGGTTTTTACAACGAAGTGCAGATCATCGCAACAGTGTTGTCGGCGAACCCGGATATCGATCCGGATATCGCCGCGGTGATCGGCGCGTCCGCCGCGGTGGCGCTGTCCGGCATTCCGTTTGACGGCCCGATCGGTGCGGCGCGCGTGGCTTACGTCGATGGCCAATATGTATTGAATCCATCGGCCGAAGAACTGAAAAATTCCAAATTGAATTTGGTTGTCGCCGGCACCGATGTCGCCGTGTTGATGGTGGAATCGGAAGCGCACGAATTGTCGGAAGAGATCATGTTGGGCGCGGTGGTGTTCGGTCACGATCAAATGCAAGCGGCGATCAATGCGATTAACGATCTGGTCGATGAAGGCGGCAAAGACGCTTGGGATTGGGCTGCGCCGGAGAAAGATCAAAGTGTAGTTGCGCGCATCACCGATATGGCAGAAGCGGATTTACGTGCGGCTTATGCGATTCGCGAGAAACAAGCGCGCACCATTCGCGTCGACGAAATTCGCAGCAAAGTCTTAGGCGAATTGGTGACCGCCGAGACGAATTTGAACGACGCGAACATGCTCAAGACCTTGTTCTCGGATATCGAATCGAAAATCGTCCGCAACAAAATTCTCGATGGCGAGCCGCGCATCGACGGCCGCAACACGCGCACCGTGCGCCCGATCACGATTCGCACCGGCGTGCTGCCGCGCACCCACGGTTCTGCGCTATTTACTCGTGGCGAAACGCAAGCGTTGGTCACGGTCACGTTGGGCACGGCGCGCGATGAACAAATCATCGACGCGCTCGCCGGCGAATACAAAGATCGCTTTATGCTGCATTACAACTTCCCGCCGTTTTCCACCGGCGAAACCGGCCGTGTCGGCACGCCGAAGCGCCGCGAGATCGGCCACGGCCGTTTAGCCAAGCGCGGTTTGCTGGCGATGATTCCGTCGCAAGAAGAGTTCGGTTATTCGCTACGCGTGGTGTCGGAAATTTTGGAATCGAACGGTTCCAGCTCGATGGCGTCGGTTTGCGGCGGTTCGTTGGCGTTGATGGATGCCGGCGTGCCGATGAAAAATCACGTTGCCGGTATTGCGATGGGTTTGATTAAAGAAGGCAATCGCTTTGCTGTGTTGACCGATATTCTCGGCGACGAAGATCATCTCGGCGACATGGATTTCAAAGTGGCCGGCACCGACGCTGGCATCACTGCATTGCAGATGGACATCAAAATCAACGGCATCACCAAAGACATCATGAAGGTCGCGCTGGATCAAGCGAAAGAAGGCCGCCTGCATATCCTAGGTTTGATGCAGCAAGCGCTGCCGCATTCGAAGCAAGAGTTATCGAGCTTCGCGCCGCGCATCATCACCATCAAGATTAATCCGGAAAAAATCCGCGACGTGATCGGCAAAGGCGGCTCGGTGATTCGCGCGTTGACCGAAGAAACCGGCACGACCATCGACATCACCGACGACGGCACGGTGAACATCGCTTGCGTTTCCAGCGAAGCGGGTGAAGAGGCGAAGCGCCGCATTCTTGCCATCACCGCTGAAGTGGAAGTCGGCCAAATCTACGAAGGCACGGTGGTTCGGTTACTCGATTTCGGCGCGATCGTTAGCATCCTGCCGGGTAAAGACGGCTTGCTGCACATCTCGCAAATCGCCAACGAGCGCGTCAACAAGGTCGAAGACTTTTTGAAAGAAGGCCAAAAAGTACGCGTGAAAGTGTTGGAGGCGGACGAAAAAGGTCGTGTTCGTTTGAGCGCAAAGGCGTTGCTGGAGCAACAGGCAGTGGAACCGGCGTCTGCTGAGTAATCTAACCCTACACACGAAAAAAAAGGCAGCCGCGAGCTGCCTTTTTCGTTTTAAATTACCGTCCCGTTACAAATCCGAATCAGACGAAGTTTGCGACAGGCGGCTAACTAAATTCCGCAAGAAAATCTTGTTGAACTGCAATTGCGTGCTTTCCGACATCAAATCCATCTGCGGTACGTGAAGCCGCACGATTTGCACGTCATCCAAGGCGCTGACCGCTGTGGTTCGCTCCTGATTGGTGGGATTGAGGAACGAAATTTCGCCAAAACAGTCGCCGGCCTTTAAGGCGTTGAGCATGCGGCCACTCTTGGTCACCTTGACTTTGCCTTTAACGATCACGTAAAACGCCTGATCGATATCGCCTTCCTGCAGCACGCTTTCGTTTTTCTTACGGCTCACCCAGTCGGCGTTACGCACGACTTCCTTCAGTTGTTCTTCGCGGAAGAATTTGAAGAAGTTGAGGTCCCGCAGCAAATTCACTTTTTCCGCCTGGCTCAACGCGTTGACGATCTGTTCCCATTCCTTAAGGCTATCGGCTAGGTCGCGTGAGAATTCGTACCAATTCGGGTAGCGAATAGAAAGATCCTTATTCATCGCCTTCTGGACAATGGCGACGAGCCGATCGGGCAATTCCGGGCGATGGTCGGTTATCGGTGTGGCGGGCTCGTTGAGGATCTTATTCAACATGGAAGGGAAATTCTGTGCTGTAAACGGCAGTTTTCCCGAGAGTAACTCGTAGAGCACGATGCCCATCGAGTATATGTCCGATTGCACCGACGGATTATCCTCGTTGATTTGTTCGGGCGACATGTAGGCTGGAGAACCGAGGAAACCGTGAACCTGGGTCGTTTGTGTTGTCGAAATGTGCGCGGTGCCGAAATCGCTAATTTTGATGTCGTCTTGATCGCTTAAAAGGATATTGGCCGGCTTGATGTCGCGGTGAATAACGCCATTCTGGTAGGCATAGTCCAACGCGCGGCAGCACTTAAACACCAACATCGCAACTTTTCGTATTGGAAGTAAGTTGTCTTCCGAGCAATACTGCTTGAGGTTTCCGGCTGGAACGTATTCCATGACCAGATAGCTCATGTCCGAATCGGTTGAGGCGTCGAACACTTTGACGATATTGGGATGGACCAATTTACCCGCGAGGGACGCTTCGATCAGAAACAGCTTACGGCGCCGAGCGGCTTCCGGATCGCGGTCGTCTTCCGCTTTATCGGGGACCTTTAGTGCAACCTTGCGTTGGTTAAATGGATCGTCTGCAAGGTAGACAGTCGCAGATGCTCCGCGCCCAATTTCGCGAATAATGATGTACTTACCGACGCGCTCAAGTGATGCCGTTTCGCTCATAGTTTCCGGTCGTTATATTTTGAGAAACAGGGATTAATTCAAAAGTTTAGAAATATCGCAAAAGCTACTGTAATTTATGTATTATGATACTCTCATATTAAAGTAAAGTATCAATATTTGCGGTCTAATGTACTGAGGTAGCTAAAAAAATCTATTCATCAATTTGAACAAAAGCAATATGATATGGTGTATACTTTATATATAAATATATAAATATTATGTAACCATATAATTTATCGAATAATTGTAAATTATTCATCATCCAAAGGTGCGCTGATTTATGCTGCGAATGAGCGTGTTAACCTCAATTCTTTTGCTTGTCGATCGAGCCATGGCCGCCACATGCTGACGGTTGATAGCGTCGAAAGGCGAGCGAGCCTCATATTGCCGGATCGTGCCGATGTTTCGTCAGCGCTTTCCGTGCACGAAGTATTGATCCGGACGCAATTGGGATCCGTTGATGCGGTTGAGCTTGATGGCAGTTTAGTTAACAAGGTCGATGTCGCGGTCTTGCAACTCATCCTTGCGTGGATTGCAATACTCGACTCTCAGCATATTCCCTGGCATTGGCGTTCGGTTTCTGAAACATTTAAACACGTCGCAGGATTGGCCGGATTGTCGGGACAATTCCGATTGGCAAGCGAGTGATCTATGAAAATGCCCAACATTAATCGACAACAGGTAGCAGTCTACGGAATCTTGGCGCTGCTGCCTTGGATTTGGGCGGTTTTTTTTGTACCGCCATGGGTTAGCTTCGTTGCATTGCTGTTGGCGGTTATCGCCGTCGCGGCAACACAATATTTCTTTCCCATGGGAACGGAAGTTGCCCAGTCGCAGGCAGAAGTGCCGGATGACAAAAACGCCATTCGTCGTGCATCGCGGCCATTGCGGCGCCTCTTGGCGCGTTGGGCGGGAATTTCCCATACCAGCACCACTGATCTCGGCGAAACACAAAGTTCGCTCCAGGAAGTGATCGACGAGTCGGAAACCGCGGTCCTGAATATCAGCAAAAGCTTTCGTAACATTACTAGCCGTTCAACTCAGCAGATCGAATACGCGATGGGGTTGCTGCAGACTACGCGCGGTCCGGGCGATGTCGGTAGCGGCGATAGCGGCGAAGGTGAAATGTCCTTGCCCGAGTACATCCGTGCCTACGAAGTTTTGCTTAACCTCACTATTGATCGGCTCGGGGATTTCTCTAGGGATTGCTTGCAGGTCTTGGATAGCGTTGAACAAGGCGGGGACAACCCGAGCATCGTTGCGGCATGGCGCGATCGATTGCGCAAAATGGCCGAGGAAAATCAAGTCGACGCCGAGCAAAGCCGCTCCGACGCGGTGCATCTAAGCGGTGGGATGGTTTTGAAAAACCAGCAGGTTAACGATGTACTCAAACATATCAATACCACGGCACAAGAGATCCGGCGCGACGTTAATCAGCTTATCGTCGCGATGCAATTCCAGGACATTACCCAACAAAAACTTGAGCGGTTGCGCGGGCCTTTACTTACGGAGATTATCAAATCGCTCGGTAGCATCTCTGACGAAACGCGCGTGCTCAGTAAGCAGCTCAAGATGGGAATGTTACCGATGCCGTTGGCAAAAAATCCCGGTGCAAGCGGCGATTTGCTTGACGACGAGCCGGCCCACGCCGACGAAAACGATAGGCAATCCCGGCCTGCTACGCTTGGATCGAAGCCGAAACCGATCACCGGTGGTGGCGATGGAAATTCAGTAGAACTTTTTTAGGACTATATCTATGGCGTTCATTCTAATCGTTGATGATTCAAACACCATGCGACAAATGGTGCAGTTCACGTTGACTGAGGCGGGACATGAGGTTGTCGAGGCGCGCGACGCGGCTGAAGCAATGCAACATCTGCAGCTAAATAAGTTCGAGCTTGTGATTTCCGACGTCAATATGCCGGGCATGAATGGGATCGATCTCGTGAAGGAAATTCGTGCGATGCCGGAGTACAAATTCACGCCGGTATTAGTGCTGACCACAGAATCCGAGCAGGAGATCAAGCAGCGCGGTCGCGCCGCCGGCGCAACCGGTTGGATCGTAAAGCCGTTCAATCCCGAAGTGCTGTTGTCTGTCCTCGGCAAAGTACTGGGCTAACGTCGACACATGGCCATCGATCTCGCACGCTTTAACGCTACGTTCCTTGCCGAAAGTCTTTCTGGGTTGGACTCTATGGAGGCCGACCTGCTTGAGCTTGAGCGCGGTTCCCGGGATCCAGAGTTGTTGCAGGCGATTTTTCGGGCGGTCCATTCGATCAAAGGTGGAAGTGGTAGTCTCGGATTCGATGCAATTGCGGATTTCTCCCATCATCTTGAGACGCTGCTTGATGAAGTCCGCAGCGGCCAGATAGAACCCAATCGCGAGATCATCGATTTGTTATTGCGATCCGTAGATGCGCAGCGCAATTTGCTCGGCGAAGTCCAAAGTGGCATCGGTATTGATATGGTACCGGTGGAGCAGCTAAAGAACGAAATCATCCGCCTGCATGAGAATGCCACGCCGCCCCCGACGTTAGAAGTGTACGAGAAGGTCGGCGAACTAATGACCTATGTGATCGAATTCAAACCGCATCGCGGATTTTTCTTGTCGGGCAATGATCCGATCCGAATCCTGCGCGAGTTGGCGACCCTGGGTGAATTGCAAACAACCTGTGATACGGGTTCGCTGCCGATGCTCGCGGATGTCGACCCTGAATCAAGTTATTTGAGTTGGAATTGTCGCTTGCGAACCATCCATTCCGCGGCGGCCGTGCGCGACGTGTTTGCGTGGGTCACCGAGGATTGCCATTTGAATATCCAAGCATTGCCTGAACTGGAGGGTTTGCCGGCGTTTCCAAAAGAGTCAAAACCAGAACCCAGCAATTTAGATCGGCGCACTGATGATCGCGGCATAGGACGTCGCGCATCCGACAAGGTTACGATGGACCTTGCGACGAACGATATTGCATCGGCGCGTCCGCAAACGCTGCAAGTGACCGCAGAAAAAGTCGACGGTTTGGTTAATTTGGTCGGTGAGTTGGTGATCACGCAAACCATGCTAAAACAGAACATCGATAGTTTTGATATGACGCGATTAGGTCAGCTGCAGGCCACAGTGGCGTTGTTGGAACGAAATACTCGCGAGCTTCAGCAAGCCGTATTAGCGATACGAATGTTGCCGGTCAGTTTCGTTTTTGGCCGATTTCATCGAATGGTGCGCGACATAGGCATGTCCTTGAACAAAAAGATCGCATTAAAAATTTCCGGTGAGAATAGTGAGCTCGACAAGAGCGTGATCGAGAAATTATTCGATCCACTAACACATTTGGTGCGCAACGCGTTAGATCACGGATTGGAAACACCGGAAGAGCGCCTGGCGGCTGGGAAATCGGAAATCGGAACACTCAGCTTACATGCGCAACATCGCGGTGGGCATATTGAAATTCACGTGCAAGACGATGGGCGCGGCCTCGACCCCCAAAGAATCGCCGCGAAAGCGCGTACGTTGGGACTGATTGCCGTTGATGAAGAGTTGGACTCGCAGCGAGCACAACAATTGATTTTTATGTCCGGCTTTTCGACGGCGGATCGTGTCAGCGATCTCTCCGGTCGTGGCGTCGGGCTGGACGTAGTCCGCGAAAATATCACTTCTCTAGGCGGTCGTGTGGAAGTGTCATCGACCCCCGGTCAAGGCTCGACGTTCCTCATTCGCCTGCCACTCACACTAGCAATCGTCGAAGGCATGTTTGTCCAGGTTGGGCTCGATACCTTTGTGTTGCCGTTGACCTTCATTACGGAATGCATGCAGTCAAACGAAAAGGCGATCAAGCGGATCGCCGGCCAAGGTATGGTTGTGGAGGTGCGCGGCGAATATTTGCCAGTTGTGGAGCTGCGCCGCATTTGCAATATAGAGAATGGAATGGATGTTGGGCAAGGCGTATTTGTTTTGATGGAGGCTGATAGTAAGCGAGTAGCACTGCTGGTCGACAACCTCATTGGACAAGATCAAGTCGTCATCAAGAGCTTGGAAACGAATTTCCGCAAGGTCGATCATCTCGCCGGCGCCACGATTCTTGGCGATGGGCGTGTGGCCCTGATTCTCGACGCCAATTCGATTGTGCGCGGACAGTTGCATTAAGCAATCTGAAGAAACGAACTACTTGGAGTAATCACATGTATGAACTAAACCAGAAGGGCCAAAAAATTGTCGAGAAGCGCGAGTTCCTCGCCTTCACATTGGGCAAAGAAGAGTATTGCATCGATATTTTAAAGGTGCAGGAAATACGCGGATACGAAACGGTGACGCCGATTCCGAACACCCCGGCGTTCATGAAAGGTGTCGTCAACCTGCGCGGATTAATCGTGCCGATTATCGACTTACGGATCAAATTGGATTTGGCCACAGTTGCCTACGATCAATTTACTGTCGTGATCATTCTCAGCATTCGTGGCCGGATCCTCGGCGTAGTTGTAGATAGTGTCTCTGATGTGGTTGCACTTGCCGCTGAGGAAATCAAGGAGGCGCCGCAGCTAGGTGCGGCAATTAAGACTGACTACATCGATGGCCTCGTAACCATCGACGAACGTATGTTAATTATCATCGATATTGAAAAACTTGCGACGATGGAAGAGATCGTTCGCGTTGAACAAGCATTAGAGACGGCCTAAAGCAGAGAGCGCGCAATGAATCGAGGTTTTTCAATAACACTCAAACTGAGCTTGCTGGTACTTATTGCGATGGTCTTCGCGATCATTATTGCCATGACCGGCATGCAAGCGATTGCAAATACCAACGATACGACGAAGAAATTCACCGATTACTTTTCATTGCAGCGGGATGCATCCAAGCTCGACATGATTCACGAAGCAATACGCTCTGACGTAGCGTTCGCAATCATGGGATTTAGTGGCGCCCATTCTTTGGGCGGTACGGAAGGTTCGACGGAATTTGATACGCACGCGCAGGAGATGGAGAAGCTTGTTAAAGGGCTAAATCGTCCCGGCATTTCTAACGAATTGCGCAAGGATGTTGAGACGGCGCTTCAAACCGTCAGCCGCTATGTGAGCTCAGCGCGTAGCATCGTTAAGTCGCCTGATACGGAGATCATCGAAGCGCGGGCGCGTGTGCCGGAGTTTGAGAACTTATTCCGGATGCTAGAAAAAGATTTGGATCGTGTGATTGTCGACATTGGTGCGACGGCTAACGCGTTGCAGATGTCCACCGGCGAATCCAGCAAGTTGGGCGCTCGTATGATCATGTTGACTACGGTGCTCGCGCTTATCGCGCTCGGATTATTTTCGTGGCTGATTGGTCGTTCGATTTCCAAGCCAATTAATAATGCAGTGCGTGTGGCCCAAGCAGTCGCGGCGGGCGATCTGAGTTTGAAAATTTCCTCGACCGGCAAAAATGAGGTAGGCCAACTAATGACTGCGCTGGACCAGATGAATCAATCGTTGAATACCAAAATGTCGCAAATCATGGGCCAGCTCAGGATCAGCGGCGAGGCTATCGCAACGGCTTCGCGACAACTCGTGCAGGGAAACATGAACCTGTCAAGCCGCACGGAAGAACAGGCATCGACCGTTGAAGAGACCGCCGCAAGCGTTGAAGAGTTGTCCAGCACGGTCAAACAAAATGCGCAAAATGCACATGAGGCCAAAGAGCTCGCCGAAGCGGCATCTAAAGTCGCGGCAAAAGGGGGCGAAGTGGTATCCCGCGTAGTTTTGACCATGGATCAGATTCACCAGAGCTCGAAGAAAATATCTGAAATTATTAGTGTGATCGATGGTATTTCTTTTCAAACAAACATACTGGCACTTAATGCTGCAGTTGAAGCCGCGCGTGCCGGCGAGCAGGGGCGCGGCTTTGCTGTCGTTGCAAGCGAGGTGAGGAATTTAGCTCAGCGTTCAGCGTCGGCGGCAAAAGAAATCAAGGGATTAATCGGTGACTCCGTAGGCAAGGTTGAATTAGGTAGCAAGCTAGTCGCTGAAGCCGGTCAAACTATGACGGAAACAGTCGACAGCATTCGACGCGTGACCGCATTAATGTTCGATATTGCCAATGCATCGCAAGAACAAAGTGAGGGTATCGAGCAGATTGGTCAGGCGATCACCCAAATTGATGACGTTACTCAGCAAAACGCTGCGTTGGTCGAACAAGCGTCGGCCGCGTCGGAATCGCTGGAAAGGCAATCCGATGATTTGGCCGAATTATTGCGTTCCTTTAGGCTTGGTGGTGCGCCAGAATCGAGGTCAATTCCTAGCGCTAATCCCAACCAGCAGGTCAACGTACAGCGATCAGTAATGCGCCCACTATCGAATGGGCAGAAAAAGTCTAGCGCCAAATCACCGGAACCAGTCAAAGTTGGCGAAGCGGATGATTGGACTGAGTTCTAAGCGATTTCCCGGTTCATCCAATTGGTTTTGATCCTTAGTCGCGCGATGGCATCGAATAAAATTTGAGTGGTCGTAATGAAATCAGCAGCGGCGCAAAAAAAAGAGTTAGTTCTAGTCATTGATGACGATGTAAGCATCCGCGATCTTGCTCGCCACGTGCTCACTGCGCAAGGCTTTCTGATGATTTCGGCTGATAACGGTACACAAGGCCTGCAACTCTTTCAGGAGCGAAAACCCGATATCGTGATGCTCGATGTGATGATGCCCGAGCAAAATGGCTTTGATGTTTGTACGGCGTTGCGACGCCTACCGGAGGGCAAGCATACGCCGGTACTGATGATCACCAGTTTGGATGATGTCGAATCTATCGACCGAGCCTATCAAGCAGGTGCAACGGATTTTGTAACGAAGCCGTTTAATTGGCCATTACTGTGTCATCGCCTGCGCTATATGCTGCGCGCCAGTCATGCAATGTCTGACCTGACAAAAAGCCGAGAAACATTGGCCGATGCGCAGCGCTTAGCTGGCCTGTCGAGTTGGGAGTGGGACCTAGAGTCCAACATAGTGTATTGGTCAAAGGAAATTTACGCGCGGTTTGGTGTACCCGAAGATTCGGTCAATTCAAACTCAGATAGTTTTTGGAATTTGATTCATCCTGATGACCGCGACGCGGTCAAAGAAGCATTCGTTGCCGCGATTAAGGCGGAAAAGCCCTGTAATCAAGATTATCGAATAGTTTTGCCGAACGGCGCGACGCAGATTATTCACGTTCAAGGTAGAACGGAATATGACATTGACGGCCGTGCATTGCGCATGCATGGCACGATCCAAGATATCACCGAACGTAAGCGCACCGAAGAACAAATTCGCCACTTGGCATTCTATGACAGCCTGACGAGTTTGCCCAATCGCATGTTGTTCCGCGAGCAGCTAAATCAGGCGTTGCAGTCCGCGCGTCGAGAAGAACGCTACGTTGCGATCTTGTTTCTGGATCTGGACAACTTTAAGCGGGTCAACGATACCCTCGGTCACACTATTGGCGATTTACTGCTGCAAGATGTCGGTGCTCGCCTCGCGCAATGTATTCGCGCCGAAGATAGTCTGGCGCGCAGCCCCAGCGCTCAACCCAACTTAACGGTCGCGCGCCTTGGCGGCGACGAATTTACCGTTTTGCTTGGTCGAATTGCGAATACTCAAGATGCTGCGAAAGTAGCGCAACGGATTCTTGATAGCCTATCGGAATCGACTTTTGTGGATGGCCATGAATTATTTGTATCGGCGAGCATAGGCATCGCGGTTTATCCTTTTGACGGCGAAGAGACCGAAACGCTCATAAAGAACGCCGATGCCGCCATGTATCACGCTAAGAGCCATGGGCGCAGCCGTTATCATTTCTATAACCCATCGATGAACGCTAGCGCGTTGGAGAAACTAAATCTCGAACGCAGTTTACGCAAAGCACTCGATCGCGATGAGTTTGTCCTCTATTTCCAGCCGTTGGTGCATGGAACGTCCGGCGAAATTATCGGTAATGAGGCATTGTTGCGTTGGCGCCATCCCGAGCGCGGTCTAATCGCGCCAGGTGAGTTCATTCCGCTTGCGGAAGAAACCGGCCTGATTGTTCCGATTGGCCAATGGGTGATTGAAACGGCGTGTAAGCAAAATATTCAATGGCAACGGGCGGGCCTGCCAAGCGTGCCGGTGATGGTGAATTTATCAACGATCCAATTTCATGATCCCAAGTTAGTCTCCAAGGTCGAAGACGTACTTCGTGAAACGGGTTTAGATTCGCGATATCTCACACTGGAATTGACCGAGAGCATGTTAATGCAAGACTCGGAACACAACATTACGACGCTCCTAGAGCTGCGCCGTTTAGGCGTGGGGCTTGCAATTGATGACTTTGGAACCGGATTTTCGTCGCTGAACTATCTCAAGCGATTTCCAGTTGATCATTTAAAAATTGATCAATCTTTTGTTCGCGATATTACGCAGGATATGGGCAATTCCGCGATTGCGCTCGCGATTATCGCGTTGGCCCGAAGTCTAAATCTGGGTGTTGTGGCAGAAGGTGTTGAGACTACGGAAGAGCGTGATTTTTTGCGAAGTAATGGTTCGCCCGATATGCAGGGTTATCTTTTTTGCCAACCTCAACCTGCGGAGTCAATTGCCCAGTTGTGGCTACAATGGACTCAATGTCCTGCCCTGGATACCGAGAGTTGAATGCAAGTATCGACTGACTCACTCAGAAAAATCCGTAGAGCAACAGCATTGATGAGCCAAATGGCACAAGAAAGCAAAGGTTAAATGCAAACCGCGTTGCCCGGCGCCGGGAATCGTGAGCGAGAGTTTGAGTTCGCTGAGCAGGATTTTCAGATCGTGCGCAAACTCATCTATGCGCGCGCAGGAATCAATCTGAAAACGGGTAAGCAGGAGATGGTCTATAGCCGTCTTGCGCGGCGGTTGCGAACCCTCAAGCTCAAAACGTTTCGCGAATACCTGTCGCTTTTAGAAAACGAGCGATCGCCGGAATGGGAAAACTTCATTAATGCGATCACGACAAATCTCACACATTTTTTTCGTGAGGCGCATCATTTTGAAATTCTTGCGCGGCAATACAAAGAATCGAGGTCAAGTTCCATTTTTCGCGTTTGGAGTACTGCATCGTCGACGGGCGAAGAGGTTTATTCAATTGCGATCACCTTGGCCGAAGCACAAGCTGTTCTAGGAACTCATGCGAATATTCTTGCGTCAGACCTCGACACCAACGTGCTCGCTCTAGCACGTCAGGGCATCTATAGCTTAGAACGCTTGGACAGCGTACGCCCAGAGCAACGCAAACGTTTTTTTTTGCGTGGCGCGGGGCCAAACGAGGGATTCGTTCGGGTTCGAGACGAGATTCGTCGTGGGATTCAGTTTGAGAATATCAATTTGATGAGCGAAAGCTGGGCGATTAAAGAACGCTTCAATGCAATTTTTTGTCGCAATGTTATGATCTACTTCGATAAAGCAACCCAATACGCAATCTTGCGAAAATTGAGCAAAATGCTGCAACCGGATGGCCGACTTTACGTTGGTCATTCCGAAAATCTGTTACACGCAAAAAATCTATTTCAATTGTGCGATAAAACAGTCTACCGACTTAGTGATATTGCTCACTAATATTTGTCGATGAAATCCGAAGACTTCACCAATATCACGCAGCCCAACGTATATCACGATCGCGCATTCGACATGATGGCGGCAAAGATATTGCCGGGCGAGTTTTATGTGACTAAGCGTAGCATGATGATTGTGACGGTCCTCGGTTCTTGTGTCTCAACTTGCATGCGTGATCCGGACAATTTGATCGGCGGAATGAACCACTTCATGTTGCCGCAACACGGTGGTGATCCTAAAAGTCCAGTGAGCATGTCGGCACGATACGGCGCTTATGCAATGGAAGTGCTGATCAATCAACTCTTGAGCCTTGGCGCCAAACGCGAGCGTCTCGAGGCAAAAGTATTTGGCGGCGGGCGCGTGCTCACGGGAATGACTGATGTCGGTCAGCGTAACGCTGAGTTTGTTCGAGCCTACCTTCGCCAGGAACGCATTAAAATCCTCGCCGAGGATCTCGGCAATACATTTCCTCGTAAAGTATATTTCTTCCCGCAATCCGGAAAAGTAATGGTGAAGCAACTGAAAACGCTGCACAACGACACTATCTACACGCGCGAAAAACATTATGCCGCGCAACTCGACGTGGTTTCGGTGACCGGCGCTGCGGATCTCTTTAAATAACGCATCGATCGATGGCCATCCGCGTACTCATTGTTGACGATTCACCTGCAATTCGTCACATCCTCCAAGATCTGCTGAGTATCTATGATGACTTAAAGGTCGTGGGGACCGCGTCAGATCCTTACATGGCGCGAGAGAAGATTAAGCAATTGCGCCCGGATGTATTGACTCTCGATATCGAAATGCCGCGCATGAGCGGACTCACATTTCTTGAGCGACTAATGCGTTTGCGGCCAATGCCGGTCGTCATGGTATCGAGCCTGACGGAGAAATATGCGGAGACTACGTTGCGTGCGCTTGAGTTAGGCGCAGTCGACTACATTTCCAAGCCGAAAGCCGGCTCCGTGCAAACACTCACCGAGTACGGCGAAGAGCTCGCGAACAAAATTCGCGCCGCGTCCGCGACGGACGTAAGCTACATTCAATTGTTGGACAAAACCTGGCTGTCCCGTGCCCAGGTACCGCCGGCGGGTACGATACAAAATCCAAAGAATTTGGATAAACGAGTCGTCGCGATTGGTGCGTCCACTGGCGGTACTGAAGCTATCCGCGAAGTCTTGACGCAGTTCCCGGAAAGTATGCCCCCGATTCTTATCGTGCAACACATGCCGGAATTTTTTACGCCGATGTTTGCACGGCGTTTAGATCAAAGTTGTCGGCTGAAAGTAAAAGAAGCGCAGCATGACGAACCGGCGCTAATTGGCTACGCTTATGTTGCGCCGGGGCATTCTCATATGGAATTAACGAATGTCGCCGGTCAATATAGAATCCGTTTGAGTCAACGACCGTTGGTGAACCGCCATCGCCCATCGGTAGATGTTCTATTTTGGTCCGTCGCGGCGGTTGCAGCGGCTCAAGCGGTCGGAATTATTCTGACCGGAATGGGGCAGGATGGCGCCGCGGGAATGCTAGCGTTACGGGACGCAGGCGCCCACACCATCGCACAGGACGAAAAAAGTAGTGTGATATTCGGCATGCCGCGAACCGCCATCGAACTTGGCGGTGCCCGCGAAGTATTACCTTTACGGACAATCGGTAACAAAGTATTGACGTTCCTTAACTCGGCGGAATCGCCGGTCGTCTAATTGCGTCGCGCTCGGCCACCAAAGATTCAGTGGGCGCTGTGGCGGGAATTTCTCGCAATATCGTTTTTGCTAAACACTCGAGTGACGTTTCGTCGATTCGCTCAGCGCCAAACAACGGTGACTCGGCAAGGTTTGGATAGTGCGACAATGTTGAGCGTTGATAAGCCGGATCGTAATGTTCGACTAGCAGTTGTTCTACTAGCATTGGCCATTGGGATGCCGCTGCGAGTTTCAACCACTCTTCGATTTTGTTCGTGCCGTGCAGCGAATTTAGGCAACTTAGTTTTGCTTTAAGGTCTTCGAAGTTCTGCAAAAAGTGTGCATAGTCGCAAAGCAGAAAATCGACCCGCGCGGACAATGGTATTTCGATACGTAAACTCGGGCTAGTCCACATGCGTGCGATTAACGTTTCCGGTACGCGAAGATTGCCAATTTTTTTGCTCTCCGCCTCGACATAAACAGGGCGATCCGCTCGAAATCCGCGTAACAATTGCCAGATCGAACTCTCGAAAATTTTTTGCGTCGGCTGCGTGCAGTCCGGGATGTTACCCAATACAGAACCGCGGTGTGCGGCGAGTTCTTCGAGATCAAGCACTTGGCCGCCGAGCAACGCCAAATGTTGTAGCACCCGGCTTTTTCCCGATCCCGTCGGACCGCAAACAATTCGAAAATTCAAACTTTCCGGTAGTTGCTGTAGTTCAGAAACGATGTGGCGGCGATAGGCTTTGTAACCGCCGTCGAGCGTTTGCGATTGCCAGCCGATTTGGCGCAACACGTGGGCAAGCGAGGCGCTACGGTTACCACCCCGCCAACAGTAAACTAACGGGCGCCAATGTTTGGCGCAATTGCTCAGTTCATTTTCAATATGATTGGCGATATTGCGCGCGATCAGTGCAGCGCCGGTTTTCTTGGCCGCAAAGCTGGATTCCTGCTTATATTGCGTACCGACACGCACGCGCTCGTCATCGTAAAGCACTGGTAGGTTGATCGCGCCGGGAATATGGTCGAGCGCGAATTCCGATGGCGAACGCACGTCGATCAGTTCGTCAAACTGATCTAATTGTGTTACGTTAACAGCCGCAGAAAATTTCAAGAATGAGGCCTTAAATGAACGATCCGAAAGTACATGAATTTATCCGTCTGACGGAATTGTCTCACGGCGGTGGGTGCGGCTGCAAAATTGCACCGGGTGTGTTGTCCGCGATTTTGGCGGAATCGCCCGCCACCAAAATGTTTCC
>JANOLP010000202.1:0-4340 GCA_031419835.1 Pseudomonadota bacterium
ACCCAGCGCGGATAGCGCCGCTGCGCCGGTTGCCGATGAGCGGCTCGATCAAACGATTGTCGATGTCAACAAAACCAAACTCAAAGTCGAGCAAATGGAAACAGCGCAGGAGGAAAGCGGTTTTGCCGGCATCAAAATTTCCGGTTACGCCGACCCGACTTACATTTTCAATCAGCGCCGGCGCACCAATAGTTTTGTATTCTTAAATAATATTGGTGGCTCGTCCGACCAACCCGGCGCCAACGTTTACGGTTACGACAATTCGTTCTTCGGTTCGATCTTTCTGAAATTCGAAAAAGAATTCGAGAGTGGCGCGAAAGGGATGATTGAAATCATGCCGAAGAAAGGCTACGACGACGCCAACAATAACATCATCAACCAGGCCATATTTTCCTACCCGATCAAACCGAATGTAAAACTTTTTGCCGGGCAGGTCGGCTCGTGGCAAGGTTATGAATATCAGGCCGCGACGCTGCGTAAAAACATCACTTACAACTTGCTCTACGACTATGCCGAGTTCACCTACATGACCGGCGCGGGCCTTGAGTTTTCGACCGAGGGCAATTTGAGCGGCAAAGCCATGATCGGCAACCCCGCAGCCTTGGCGCGCAACTATTCCGACCGCTCGACCGCGTTTCACGGGCGGCTCGATTACGCGTTGAACGATTACGCCGGCGTCGGCGGCACGATTTATCGCGGCAAATTATTCGGCAACAATCTCAGCAACGTTCAAGCAGACTTTTATAACAATAAGGGCGATTGGAGTTTCGCTGGGCAAGTCGACTACGGCCGCTGGCAAAATGCCGCGAACAATGGCGGAAATGCCGAGTGGATCGGCGTTTCCGCGCTGGCGGGCTACAAATTTACGCCGCGGATGGAAGGCGTGCTGCGTGCCGATTACATCAAAAATAGTAAGAGCGGTGGCGGCATGCCGGGCAATGTGTTCCGCGAAACCTTGGTGCAAACCGACACCAATGGTGATGGCGTGATCGACGATCTAGATGATCCGGCGGTGTCTGTATTTAGCGATCCGTATAGCGGCTTCGGCCCGGAAGTCGATACATCAACGGGTTTGTTGAGTAACGACAGCAAAGGCGCCAATCGCTACGCGCTGACGGCGACGTTTAATTATTTGCTCAGCAGCAATGTCACGTTGCGCGCCGAGTATCGCCTCGATGGTTCGAGTTTGCGGACGTTCTTGAATACCAAAGACGGCAGTTATTCCAAGACCAATAACTTGCTGGGTTTGCAGTTGGTTTTCTTCTTCTAGCCCGTCGTCCTCGCGAAGGCGGGGACCCAGTGTCGTTGGTTCGTAAGACGCTGGATTCCCGCCTTCGCGGGAACGACGTTTGGTGAGAAGGTGGAATGTCCTCCCTTTTTCTTAAACCCATCGCGATCCTGCAGTACGACGTCGACAATGGCCCGGCCTATTTCGCCGACTATTTGCGCGGCGAAAAAATTCCGTTTGAACATATCCGCGTCAATCATGGCGACGCAGTTCCGAAATCAATCGCGCCATTCAGCGGCTTATGTTTGATGGGTGGTTCGGCCAGCGTTAACGATGATTTACCGTGGATCGGTGAAGTTCTTTCGCTCACGCGCGAAGCGATTGCGAATGACGTGCCGGTGATCGGCCATTGCCTCGGCGGACAGTTGTTGTCGAAGGCGCTCGGCGGCACGATCACCGCCAGTACCGAGCCGGAACTCGGTTGGGGCAATTGTCAGGTCGAACACAACGAATTGGCGCACGAGTGGTTCGGCAAAGTTCGCGAGTTTCCGGCGTATCAATGGCATTTCGAATCGTTCTCGATTCCGCAAAATGCGACGCGCATATTGCGTGGAACAAATTGCGAAAACCAAGCGTTCGTGCGCGGCCCGCACGTCGGCCTTCAGCCGCATATCGAAGTCGACGAGAAAATTATCCGCATGTGGGCTGACAAGGACCGCGCCATGCTGAAAAAATTATCCGGGCCCGGCGTACAAAGTCATTCCAAAATGATCGCGGACACGAAGAAAAATCTAGCGGCGATGCGCGCAGTTACGCAGCAGATTTATGGCGTGTGGTTAGCGAATGTGGTGGAGCGGCAGATGTCCGATACCGCGACCGTCATTGCGAGCGAAGGGACGAAGCAATCTGATTTCTGAGCGCGATTAAAAGCGAGATTGCTTCTTCGCTGCGCTCCTTTCCATGAACCCTACCGGGATTGTCACCTTTAACATGTCATCCTGAGCGGCGCGAAGGATCTGCTTATTAACGGCCGTAAAAGCAGATCCTTCGCGTTGCTCAGGATGACATGGGGAGGTGGCAACAAGAGGGTCGGCGGTTCATGGTCCGTGGGCAGTATTGGCAGCGCCGATACAGGTAGCTCGCAATGACAATTTCACTTCTTTGAATGTTTAATGACGACTTATTGGCGGGTGATATTCAGATTTCGATTTTTGCGCCAAATGGATTCCCGTGCCCAAGGGCACGCGGGAATGACAAGCGGGATGGGCAACGCTAAAGATATGCGTCAATAAAGTGAACGAAGGCCGTAGCGAAAGTGTGCGTCACTCAAACCGCACGCTAACGCTCGGATCGCCCGGCAATCCCTGATATGTCACCTTCACACCGCGCCCGGCTTGCGGTGTGCCCGCCGGAAAAAAAGCGCCGACGCCAATCTTGTCGTCTTGCTGCACACGCTGTGCGGAATGCTCTAAATCCCGCACGATCCACAGCACCGCATTCATCGGATGACCGAGCACATCACTGCCTTTGCCGCGGCCAATCGTCGCGCCGCTCTCGTCTTGCATGACGATCACCATGGTCTCGAGCATCGTCAAAAATTCCTGTGTCGATTCCACCGCGATGGGCTTGCCGAGCACGCCCCAGCGCGAGCCGATATTCGTTGCGATCCGGTTAAGCATGTCGTTCGGCGCGCCCTCCTCCACCATCAAATCCGATAGATCGATGAACGGCAGAAAATGAGAAATATGTTCGAGCGCTTCGAGCGGTGTTGTCGCCCGATTAAGGTTGTCGTCTTTCGCCACGGCAATCAAGTCAGCGGAGAACCGCGGGCGGGCGCCGAAGTTCGCGGGAACAACTGCACCGTCGCTCAAAAACATATTCTGAAATAAAAAGCCGCGTAGCGGCCGATCGACGTCGGTACCGGATCGCAAGGCGGCGCTGGTATACGCGGCCTTGAAACCCGCTTGCGTCCCTTTGGAACGGCCGATTTGGGCAGCGAGTTTGCCTTGCGCACAATAGGCTTCAATCACACTCGATAGATTTTCGATTGGCTTGATCGGTGTCTTCGCAACGTAAGCGGCAACAATCGAATTGATTTCCTCATATTTCGGGCAAACGGCCTGCGCATTGGTTACCGCGACGAAAAATATTGCGATGTTTAGCCAATTGTTTTTCATTTTTCGTTCCCTAGACCGATTTGCTGCGTTGATCTTTTAGCTGTTGCTCTAGGCGTTGAATCAATCGAGCGACGCTAACCATATTAGGATTGATTTTCAGCGCCTTCTGAAAATATTCGATCGCCTGCTCGAGCAATCGAAACTCCACGTGAATGTGGCCATAGCCGGACAGCGCGCCAAAATGATAAGGGTTTCGCTTCATCACCTCGTCGCAATCTTCCAAGGATTTATCGTATTGCTCGGTCATGTAATACAGCGTCGCGCGCTTATTCCAGCCTTCGGCAAATTCCGGTTTGAGTTTGATGATTTCGCTGAAGGTCGAGATCGCGCGCGCGAAGCTGCCCTCGTTCATCTCGCGTATACCTCGCGCGTAAAGCCGATCAACATTCGCGTCGCCGGAGCGCGCCCAAATTTTCCAGATCGATTGCTCGGCGGTATTGCGTACCGATTCGTCCTCGTCACGCAAACTATTGAGAAGCGCGACGACATCATCCATCGTTCCGATTTCACCCAGGCGATCGGCGGCAGCGGCCTTCGCTTCTACGGTGCTATTTTCCAGCGCCTTCAATGCATCGTCGCGCGAAAGTTCCAGCGCCGCAAATGCATTCCCGGCAAATAATGCCCAAATGAAAGCGTAGCCGAACAATAACCTGAAGGGGTGTTTCATGAACATTTCTCCATTGCACCTTGTTGGGTCGATTTTAGCGTAACTGTGCAGCCGGCTCCCGCGACGACGGCGAATTTTTTCGCTTGCGCTCCGGAATGAAACTCAATTTTCCGCGGGCGCCACTGGCCTGATAGTCCTCATATAGCCTCGCAGTAACGCGATCGCCCGGCTCAGCTAATTTCTGCGTCAAACATTCGAACAGCAAATCGTATAAACGTTCCAATGCGATCTCGTGAGTCTTGCCGGTTTTTGCAAAAAGCCAATCGGC
>JANOLP010000203.1:0-3819 GCA_031419835.1 Pseudomonadota bacterium
CATGGGTGCAACATACATCAATCGCGCTAGAAAAGCAAGCAATTACATGGCTACATATTCGACCAACATTCGCGCTGTATTTCCCTCGTTCTCGCTCTTAATCTCCCGGTGAAAAAGGGTTTCGGACCGGTGGAACTTCAGTTTAGTCCGACAGGGAACCTTCTACGCAGGATTGTTTAGTTCACGAACACAGTCGACGAAATACTCGACGCGGCCGTCGATCTTTTCCTCTACCAATCCGTGAATGTCAGTTTCGAAACCTGGGAATAGCGCATTGAATTGCCGTGCAAATTGCAGGTATTTCACAATGACGGGGTTCACACGCTCGCCCGGAATTAACAGCGGAATGCCGGGAGGGTAGGGCGTCAATAAAATGCTGGTGACGCGGCCGTTGAGCTGGTCGATCGGTACACGATCAATCTCACGATGGGCGAGCTTGGCGAACGCGTCAGCGGGCCGCATCGCGGCTTCCATGGGCGAGATATACATTTCCGTAGTCATCCGCGCGATATCGTTGTCGCGATAGGCTTTGTGGATGCGCGCGCATAAATCCTTCAATCCAACTTTTTCGTATTGCGGATACGCGGCGACGAACTCCGGCATGACACGCCACAAGGGTTGGTTGGTATCGTGATCCACTTTGAATTGGTGTAGCTCGGTGACGAGCGTGTTCCAACGGCCTTTGGTGATGCCGATGGTAAACATCACGAAGAAAGAATAGAGGCCGGTCTTTTCTACGACCACGCCGTGTTCGGCCAAATATTTCGTGACGACGGCGGCAGGAATACCGGAATCGGCAAAGTTTCCGTCAACGTCCAAGCCCGGCGTGATGATCGTGGCCTTGATCGGATCGAGCATGTTGAAGCCCTCGACCACGTTGCTAAAGCCGTGCCAGCTCTCACCGGGATGCAGCATCCAATCGTCGCGCGTGCCGATGCCCTCGGCAGCGAGGTTTTCCGGTCCCCATACTTTGAACCACCACGAGTCCCCGTACTCGTCGTCGACTTGGCGCATGGCGCGGCGAAAATCCAGCGCTTCGGTGATGGATTCCTCCACCAGCGCCTTGCCACCCGGCGGCTCCATCATCGCCGCTGCGACATCGCACGAGGCAATAATGGCGTATTGCGGCGACGTCGAAACGTGCATCAAATAGGCTTCGTTAAAAATGTGGCGATCGAGCTGACGGGTTTGACTTTCCTGCACCAGAATCTGCGATGCTTGCGACAGACCGGCGAGCATTTTATGTGTCGATTGTGTTGCGAATACCATCGCATCGTGAGAGCGTGGCCGATCTTTGCCGATGGCATGCATACCGGTATAAAACTCATGAAACACCGCGTGGGGTAGCCAGGCCTCGTCGAACAACAGCGTATCGATGGAATCGCCGAGCAAGGACTTGATGCGATCGACGTTGTAGAGCACGCCGTCGTAGGTGCTTTGCGTCAAGGTCAGAATGCGCGGCTTGGTTTTCAAATTCGCGGCAAACGGATTGGCGGCGATGCGGCGTTGAATATTTTCCGGGTGAAATTCTGTTTCGGGAATTGGGCCGATAATGCCGTAGTGATTGCGCGTCGGCGGCAAGAAAATCGGAATCGCGCCAGTCATGGTGATCGCATGCAAAATCGACTTGTGACAATTGCGATCGACGATAACGATGTCATTCGGCGCCACGGTCGCGTGCCAGACGATTTTGTTCGACGTCGATGTGCCGTTGGTGACGAAGAACAAATGATCGGCGCCGAAAATTCGCGCGGCGTTGTGCTCGGATGCTGCCACAGGTCCGGAATGATCAAGCAACTGGCCTAACTCATCGACCGAATTACAGACGTCGGCGCGCAGCATATTCTCGCCAAAAAATTGATGAAACATTTGGCCGACCGGGCTTTTCAAAAACGCCACGCCGCCGCTATGGCCGGGACAGTGCCAAGAGTAACTGCCGTCTTGCGCGTAATTGGTCAGCGCTTTGAAAAATGGCGGCGCAAGGCTCTTTAGATACATGCGTGCTTCGCGGATCACATAGCGCGCGACGAATTCCGGGGTGTCCTCAAACATGTGGATGAAGCCGTGCAACTCGCGCAGCACATCGTTCGGCAGATGGCGCGTGGTGCGGGTTTCGCCAAACAGAAAAATCGGCACATCGGCATTGCGCCAGCGAATTTCTTCGACAAATCGGCGAATGTCTTTCACCGCATCGGTGCCGGAACCGTTGGATTCGAATTCCTCATCATCCACAGACAACACAAAGCCCGACGCCCGGCTCGCCTGCTGCGCGAACATCGCCGTATCGCGAAAACTGGTGACGCCCAATACTTCCGTACCCTCTTTTTCGATGGCTTGGGCGAGGGCGCGAATGCCCAGGCCGCTGGCGTTGTCGGAGCGGAAGTCTTCGTCGATGATGACGATGGGAAAGTTAAATCGCAAAGCGGTCTCCTAGAGATGAATCGTGCAGCGTAAAGCGCGAATTCTAAGGGATTATCGGCCTTGGAACGAGATAATTATTGAGATTGCGAGTAATTCATCGCAGTTAGCAGCATAGCGAAAACTCGTTTCAGCGGCTCATCTCTGGTTTAACTTTGAAACCGCCTAGTCACCCCGGTTTCAGCCAAAGTTACAACCGCTACAGCTATGGGTTTAACAATGCGCTGGGCGGCACTGATCCGAGTGGATTTAGTTTCTTCGATGTCGTCAGTGATTTCTTTAGTGCCCACGACGATTTTGTGCGCAATCCGTTCAAGATCGAGAACCTGTTTGCGCTGAATCACAACATCCCAGGGAACGGCTCGGCTTGAATTCCAAAGATGTATCGGCCCGTAGCCCGTAGGTCAATGAAATGCGAAGTGTCTTTTGACGCATGATGGCGATTAATTTAGTGTTTTCGTACCTTTAAAAAATAGAGTTGCTCGCGCGATTGTTCGAACCAAACGTGACGAAAACCAATATTCGTTGTCGCGATGGTTCGGCGGGTTTCACCCGCCTACATTTTTATTCGTGCAGCCACGAACCGCACCCCGCTTGCCTCGTGGCGAGGCATGGCCGGAAAGCCGCATGAATACTGGCTAACAGGGCGGTGCGCTTTTTATTTCTTGAGTTTCTAATGAACATGAGGCCGAGCAGTGAAACCCCGCCAACAACAAAAATTCGCTCAACCCCCTGAACAGAATCGCGCCATCAATCGGCGCTGGATCACGTTGCTGGTTGTCGCGCTAGGCATCGCCTTCTTGTTGGGCACGAGCGGCTTTCAAACTTACCGGAGCAAAGAACGCCGGCTTATCTTAGCGGCTGGCGAAATCGTCGCCGCGCTTAACGCCTACCGCGCCGCCTCACCCGGCACCGCAAAAGATTTTCCGTTGGAACTCGCGGATTTGCAACACGATCCACGGATGCTTGCGAATGTCAGTCACCTTGCCGTATTGCCGGTTGACCCCGTGGCGCAAAAACAAGAGTGGGGCGTGGTGCGAAACAAGAACAATCAGATCAACGGTGTGTACAGCCTATCGAATGAGCCTCCGACGTTATTTGCGAAATTTTTTTCGTGGCAAAGTGGCGAGAAATATTCCGATTGGAAATTTCTCGCGGAGTGATTTTTTCGCCTATGAAAAGCGAGATTGCTTTGTCGGGCGAAGCTCTTTTTTCCATGAACCTTACCGGGATTACCACCGTTAATATGTCATCCTGACCCAATACTGTTCACTTAGTATAAAATGTGCTAAATTTTGCTCACCACGAGGAGGGCGAAAAAATGGCGAGAAGCAAAATAGGTCTAGGGGCTGGGGCGCGATTTGCGGATTACTTGAGTGCGGGATTGTTGGCGCGCGCATT
>JANOLP010000204.1:0-3581 GCA_031419835.1 Pseudomonadota bacterium
TGATGGTCCCCGATGATGAATTTGTAAACGCGAACGTGGCGGGCGCAATTGCGGTGGCTTTATCCGAATTAAAGGCCGCGACAGGTTTTGCCGAAGGGGCGATGCTGCTCGCCTCATTGGAGTAGGGGCTTTCAACGCGCGGCACGTCGTAAGCAGTCACGGCGTAGAAATATTGTTTTCCTTCCGTAAGGTTTGCGACTACGCGTGATGTTACGTTGCCAACATCAATCTTTCTATCGTAAACGCCGGAGCGCTCACCGTAATGGATCACGTAGCCAACAAGCGCTTCCTCGGTGTTGGCGTCCCAGGAAAGTGTGACTTGAGCAGAATGGGCGATCCCAGAAATGAATACAAATGTAAAAAGTCCGACGAGCGCTCTAAAAGCAACACGAAGGACTTCCAGCGTCGAAGCGTAAGAAATAGTTCTCATGATTTCCCCGTCTCTCTATCGATTTCGCCGATCGGTACCTAAGCGATATTCGACTTAAGAGCAGCGCGGCCGGTCACCGCCAGCCGCACTTTTGTGCACCAACGGAAACGACGGTTACCGCTTCACATCTCACTCATTTGGTGAGTTGCGTTAATTAGGTCATTGACCAAATAAGTCGAGAACGCTGAAACCCAAGAAAACGTCCTCGCGACTCAGTTTACGAATGTCGAACATAGCTAACGCATTTTTTGTGCCAATACATTTTCCATAATAAAAATAAGGCGTTGGCGTTAAACTGTTGCGTGGCATCAAAGTGAAACCGTCGCCGAAAAGTGACGGATTTTAGGGTGGTAACGTAATTTGGTTTTAAATCAAACGACTATCTGTCTCAATTTGCAGACAGTTTTCCTAACAGTAAAACATCGTTTCATTTTTGGTGGAAAACGGCTTTGCCTGCGGTCACGTAAAATAGTGGCGATTGATGGCCTTGGCGGTAATCTGAACGAACATGCCGGGCAAGGCTTAGTTCTATCAACGACCCGAACAACAACTGACGAAATACTATCCGTGCTTGAAAAATCCACTGAGGGGGTTGGCCTTCGCTCAACCCCGTCGATTGCTTATCTTCACCTAGCCGCCAGTATCGGCTTCGGAGTCGCCGGGCAATTATTGATGAAATCCGCCGCGTTGAATTCGGCGCAAAGTTTGCAAGGGTTGGTTTCTCTGGCGACTTTGCTTGCGTTGGGCGTTTATGGTTTGGGCGTTGTCAATTGGATCATGGCGCTACGCAGCGTCAATCTCGGCGTCGCCTATTCTGTTAGCAGCCTCAACTATGTCGGCATATTTTTGGGTTCTTATTTCCTGTTTGATGAAGCAATTACGGCGCAACGATTGATTGGCGTCGGCTTGATATTTTTTGGCGTACTTCTGATCGTGTTTCGCGCGCGAACTGCGCCGGAAAGTCCGCGATGACTACGGCAGATTGGCTACAACTCATCGCCGTCGTATTGCTGGGAACCATTGCGCAGTTAGCGCTCAAGCGCGCACTGGATGGCGCGGGTTCACAATTGAATCTGGTGCAATCGCCATGGGCCTGGAGTTGGTTCGTCAGTTATGTGATCAGCACCATTCTTTGGCTCTTGGTGTTGCGTCGCGTGCCATTAAGTCAGGCTTTTCCCATACTGGGTTTGCAGTTCGCATTGGTGCCGATCGCTTCGCGCTTATTTTTACGCGAGCAAATGGCGATCGAGCAATGGCTCGGGGTCGCCACGATTGTCGCGGGCGTTATTCTGGTCGGGCGTGGATGAATCGCCGAGACGAAATTTCTACGATAAGCGATAATATCGTTTCGGTTTGTATTTCCAATCGCGACTGATTTAAGTTTTAAGGTGTCGGCTGGATCGCGCCGATGATAAAAACACTGCTGCGACTCACCTTCAAATTTAACTAGCCAATTTATGCTCAAGCTCTACAACACCCTCACGCGCAAAAAAGAAGAATTTGTCCCAATCGTTCCTGGCAAGGTTCGCATGTATGTTTGCGGCATGACGGTTTACGATTACTGCCATCTCGGTCACGCGCGCGTGTTAGTCGTTTTCGATTTGGCTCAACGCTGGCTAAAGGTTTCCAGTTTTGACGTGACCTATGTGCGTAATGTTACGGATATCGAAGACAATATCATTAAGCGTGCGCAAGAAAATGGCGAGACAATTCGCGATCTGACGGAACGCTTCATCCGCTTCATGAACGAAGACGCAGCCGCGTTGGGTGTCGAGCCGCCGCAGCACGAGCCACGCGCGACGCAGTACGTCGAAGAAATGCAAGCGATTATCGAAGCACTCGAAGCCAAAGGCTTGGCCTATCACGCCGCCGATGGTGATGTGAATTTTGCTGTGCGGAAGTTTCCGGGGTATGGAAAATTGTCGGGAAAATCGCTCGACGAATTGCGTGCCGGCGAACGTGTCGCAGTCGATCAAGCGAAGCAAGATCCGCTGGATTTCGTGTTGTGGAAAAAAGCGAAACCCGGCGAACCGGACGAAGCGAAATGGCCATCGAAATGGGGCCTCGGCCGGCCCGGCTGGCACATTGAATGCTCCGCGATGAGTTGCAAATTATTGGGCGAACATTTCGATATTCACGGCGGCGGTGCGGACTTGCAATTTCCCCATCACGAAAACGAGATTGCGCAAAGCGAGGGCGCAACCGGCAAGCCCTTCGTCAACTATTGGATGCACAATGGATTCGTGCGCGTCGACAACGAAAAAATGTCGAAGTCGCTCGGTAATTTTTTCACGATCCGCGAAATTTTGAAGCAGTTCGAGGCGGAAGTTATTCGCTTTTTCATATTGCGCGGTCATTATCGTAGCCCGCTTAACTACAGCGACGTGCAATTGCAAGACGCGAAAAATTCGCTTGATCGCCTTTATCGCGCGTTGCGTGGTAAGCAAGCGACACTAATTCCGATCGATTGGAGTGGCGCCGATGCTGCCGTTTTCAAAGCGGCGATGGACGATGATTTCAATACACCGGAAGCAATCGCATTGCTCTTTAAATTGTCGGACGAAGTGTTTGCGGGCGGCGACAAGGCCGATTTATTGTTGTCGCTTGCGAATGTTCTCGGGCTTTTGCAACGCGATAACGAAAGTTATTTCCGCAGCAGCAACGGGAGCGGTGATGGTCTGACGGCGGAAGCGATTGAGACGCTGATCGCAGCACGCAATGCCGCGCGGAAAGCGAAAGATTTTGGCGAAGCCGATCGCATTCGCAAGCAACTTTCCGATGCCAATATCGTCTTGGAGGATGGCGCCAGCGGAACGATTTGGCGGCGCGGATAATGTCGATCATCGCCACGAGGCAAGCAGCGCGCTGGTCTTTGGGCATGCCATGCTAGGTGACAGGCGGGATACGCTTCCTGGCGACGCCGCAGTAGAAAATAATATCAACCTAACCCCATGTCATTCCCGCGTAGGCGGGAATCCATTTGGCATGTCTGATCGCGACGGCACTATGGATTCCCGCCTGCGCGGGAATGACAGTCAACGACGCGTCTCGTGGATAACCCAGGTTATGGATCTTTCCGTTTAAGGCTATCCGATAGTTGTTTGATTGTCTCAAGACCTAACTTCTGCAACGTCGCAACATTTTTCTGATA
>JANOLP010000205.1:0-9216 GCA_031419835.1 Pseudomonadota bacterium
CATGCCGGTCGCGGAAATGTTTCCCAGCTTGCGTGGTTCGGTGGATCTCAAATTTAGCGATCCAAAAGAGGTAGGGCTTGCTAAATGCGATATCGTTTTCTTCGCGACGCCGAATGGCATAGCCATGACCGAAGCCCCGGACTTGCTTGGCGCGGGTGTTAAAGTTATTGATTTGGCTGCTGATTTTCGCATCAAAGACATCGCTGTCTGGGAAAAGTGGTATGGCATGACCCACGCCTGCCCCGAATTAGTCCGAGAAGCGGTGTACGGTTTGCCGGAAGTGAATCGCGAAGCCATTAAGGGAGTGCGTATCGTGGCAAATCCTGGTTGTTATCCGACGGCGACGCAGCTAGGCTTCTTACCTTTAATTGAAGCGGGCGTGGTGGACGATCAACACCTGATCGCGGACACCAAATCCGGCGTCAGCGGCGCCGGGCGTAAGGCTGAAACCCATATTTTGTTTTCTGAAGCCTCAGATAATTTCAAAGCCTACGGCGTGGCCGGCCACCGTCATTTGCCGGAGGTTCGCCAGGGGCTGAGCCGCGCCGCGGGTCACGAGGTAGGGCTGACCTTCGTGCCGCATCTTGTGCCGATGATTCGCGGCATCCACGCGACCCTGTACGGGCGCCTGACCAAAGAGATTGATCTACAAGCGTTGTTCGAGAAGCGTTACGCCAACGAACCGTTCGTAGACGTGCTCCCCGCCGGTAGCCAGCCGGATACTCGCTCGGTACGCGCTAGCAATCTGTGCCGGATCGCGGTGCATCGTCCCCAGGGCGGTAACACGGTGGTGGTATTGTCGGTGATCGATAATCTCGTTAAAGGCGCGGCGGGACAGGCGATTCAGAACATGAACTTGATGTTCGGCCTGCCGGAAACCATGGGTCTGACCCATGTTCCGGTCTTGCCATAACGAAGATCGCACCCATATTGTAAATTGACCCAGGCGCAACTCGGTTGCATAATGGAACGGTGTTTTAGGAGATCGAAATGAACGCTGTAGCAGAATTACCCGCACCGTTGGTCTTTACCGACAACGCGGCAAACAAAGTCAAAGAGTTGATTAACGAAGAGGGCAACGAAGAACTCAAGTTGCGCGTGTTCGTCACGGGCGGCGGCTGCTCGGGCTTTCAGTATGGTTTTACCTTTGATGAAGAAACCAATGAAGACGATACCGCCATGCAAAAAAATGGCGTGACGCTATTAATCGATCCGATGAGCTATCAATACTTGATCGGCGCGGAAATCGACTACCAGGATAATTTGGAAGGGTCCCAGTTCGTGATCAAAAACCCGAATGCGGCCTCAACCTGTGGCTGCGGATCGTCGTTCTCGACCTAGAAAAGATTAGGTTCGAAAACAAAAAAGGGAGCGAATCGCTCCCTTTTTTGTTTTGATTCTCCTACGAATTACTCGAAATTCACGGCACTTGCCGTCTCTCGCATCATATCGAGTTTTGCGAACATCGGCTTTGCAGTCAGTTCAAAAATAGCCTTGAAGCCGGGAACAACGGGCATTGCGATCGGCACCAGTTTTCCTTGCGGATCTTGCTGGACACCGGCAATTTTGAATTCATAGTGCACATGGGGGCCGGTTGCCCAGCCCGTGCTGCCAACATAGCCAATTACCTGGCCTTGCTTAATATGGGCGCCCTTGCGAATTGCAGCGGCATAAGAAGACATATGGGCGTAAAGGGTACTGAATTGATTGTAATGCTTGAGCTCAACGACATTGCCATAACCATTCTGAGCACCGGCAAATTCCACCACGCCTTCACAGGTTGCAAGGATCGGCGTTCCGTGCGGCGCTGGGAAATCGACGCCACGATGGGCGCGCCAATCGCCGAATACAGGATGTTGGCGGGCGTTACTAAATCCGGAACTTACGCGGGAAAACTCAAGCGGAGAGCGCATGAACGCGCGTTTTAGGCTCTTTCCTTCAGGCGTATAATACTCGTCGTCCCCGATACTGTCTTCGAACAATACCAAGCGATGGCTTTCGCCGCGATTTACAAACTCCGCAGCAATTAAGCGTCCAACTCTGATGACATCCGCGCCGTCGTAAAACGCTTCGTAAGCGACGGCAAATTGATCGTTCCTTTGCAAATCGTGATGAAAATCGATTTCCGTGCCAAAAAGTTTCAATAGTTGGGTCGCGTTTGTGTCCGGAACATCCGCAGAATCGGTTGCGGCGAACAGCGAACTTCTAATCAGGCCCGATTTAAAGATGATGCGTTTATCCATCGGCAGCGTTTCTTCTAGCGAAAGCAGCTCGTCGCCGATTTTCATAATCTTTAACACTGAGTCGCCGCCCAATCGCATCCGCAAACTCAGCAGTTCGCCTTCATCATTGATGCGAGTTTCCACCACACGCCCCGGCACCAGTGATTTGTAGATGGATTTTGCAGTTGAGTCCGATTTCAGAAAATCTACCGCATTAGGATCATCAGCACCCAGGCGCGACAACAGTGAGGAAACCGTATCACCGCGTCTAACGATTTCTTGCCGAGAATAGACCGCTACGTTTTCTTCGTCCTTCACTAACGCATTAGGTATTGTCAGGTCTTGCTCGACCACTTCAACGGCAATATTTTCGGTACGCGTATTGGGTGCAATGCCAAATGCCGCGACCATTCCAAATAGCGGCAACGCAAACATGACGGAAAACCAGCTTCGTGGCCGGAGTTTTGATACGAGTGAGGCAATGTTTTGCGCTATCATGCGTGACCTATTTACCCAGTTCAACGATGGACAACAATATCGATCGCACAGGTTACCATAGCCCGATAGATTCACCAAGCATTTTTTCTGTTAAGAATAACTAAATTCCGTGTTAAATCAATTTTATGGATAATAAATGTCAAGTGATTCCGCATTAGACTTAATCAAACGCGGTGCCAGCGAGCTGCTGGTCGAAACGGAATTAGTCGAAAAACTGACAAATAAACATCCGCTAAAGATCAAAGCTGGTTTTGATCCGACGGCACCGGATTTACATCTGGGTCACACGGTAGTTCTCAACAAGATGCGGCAGTTTCAGGACCTGGGACATCACGTTGTCTTCCTGATCGGCGATTTTACCGGCATGATCGGTGACCCAAGCGGCAAGAATTCAACCCGTCCGCCGTTGTCACGGGAAGCAATTTTGGTCAACGCGGAGACTTACAAAGAGCAGGTTTTTAAGATTCTAGATCCGGAAAAAACCGAGATTGCATTTAACTCGACTTGGATGGATCAGCTTGGTTCCGCCGGTTTGATCAAGCTCGCCGCCACTCACACCGTAGCGCGCATGCTTGAGCGTGACGATTTTTCTAAACGATATGCCGCTAATCAGCCCATCGCGATCCACGAATTCCTATATCCCTTAGTGCAAGGTTACGATTCCGTCGCGATGAAAACCGACGTCGAACTAGGTGGAACGGATCAGAAATTCAATCTCCTCGTTGGCCGTGAATTGCAAAAACATTTCGGCCAGTCACCGCAATGTGTATTGATGATGCCCTTGTTGGAAGGTTTGGACGGCGTCAACAAAATGTCAAAGTCGTTAGGGAACTACATCGGCATCAACGAAAGCCCGGAACAGATATTCGGGAAGTTAATGTCAATTTCCGATGATTTAATGTGGCGTTACCTGGAGTTACTGTCATTTAAGCCCATGAGCCAAATTCGACAATGGAAAACTGAAGTCGAAGCGGGCAAGAATCCGCGTGACGTGAAAGTCGCGCTAGCGCAAGAAATTGTCTCGCGTTTTCACAATCAGACGGCGGCTGCACAAGCGTTGGCCGACTTTGAGGCGCGCTTTAAGCAAAATGCGATCCCGGATGACTTGCCTACGATGCTTATTCCATGCGGTTCTTTAGGCATCGGAATTGCGCAATTATTGAAGCAAGTTGGCCTCACGCCAAGCACCTCGGAAGCACTGCGGATGATCGATCAGGGTGGTGTGAAGATCGACGGCAAAAAAGTGAGTGACCGCTCGCTTGTTCTACCAAAAGGGGCAGAAGCGGTGTTTCAAGTTGGGAAACGAAAATTTGCGCGGGTGAAGTTGACGTAGTTTTTTTAATCCGCTAACCACAAATCGTGTCATTCCCGCGTAGGCGGGAATCGATAGGGCGATTGAAGATCAAGGCGCATCGTTCTTGCACGAGCTAAATGGATTCCCGCCTACGCGGGAATGACAAGTTGGTTATTTGTGGGCAGCGGCAGTTCAAATGGAAACACCCCGCTCAAGGGCGGGGCGTAATAATCAGGAGGCCGTGCTGTTATAGTTATCGATCAATTCCAATGTCGCCGTTCATAGTGATCTCGGCCGTGGTGACGGCGATGGTCATGGTGACGGCCCCAGCGGCCACGATCGCGCTCATCGCAATCGTCGTAATCGCGTCGCGGCGGGGCATAGACCACGCGCGGCTCTTCAACCGGCACGTAAACTACCCGTTCCACCGGCCGCGGATGGCGATAAACCGGTTCCGGATAATATTCAACGCGGTCATAATGCCGACGGCCGACATCATTACCGATGGTGGCGCCTGCCGCCGCACCGATCACAGCGCCGACCACGCTGCCGCGCCGTCCGCCGACATCATGCCCAATCACCGTGCCGACAGTCGTCCCGATAACGGCACCGATAATGGTTTCGCGGTGATCGGCGCGTGCCGGGGTGCTCGCCATCGCGATCAAAGCCGCTGAAGTTAGCGTAATTGCAATTAACTTTTTCATCGTTTTCTCCGGTTCGTGAGAAATGCTCACGAGGAGAATAACGACTGGCTCTGCAAATTGGTTACGAGCAGAGTGTATCGATTTGTAACGCTGCTCCAGACCGGTAGCGATCAATCCTAATAGCACTTCAAAAGCCCGGCAAAATGTGACACAATCCTCTTGATATTAAAGAATTTTGGCGGTGTGTCATGATTGACCGAGACGGTTACCGCCCGAACGTCGGCATTGTGTTGTGCAATCGTAAGAACGAAGTTTTTTGGGGTAAGAGGGTTAAGGAGCATTCTTGGCAATTTCCGCAGGGCGGCATAAAACACGGTGAGACGCCTGAAGAGGCGATGTATCGCGAACTCACCGAGGAAGTTGGCCTATTGCACAAACATGTCCGCATACTCGGGCGAACGCGAGATTGGCTGCGCTATGAAGTGCCGGATCAGTGGATTCGGCGCGAATGGCGTGGCAATTATCGCGGGCAAAAGCAGATATGGTATCTGCTGCGTTTAGTCGGCCGCGATACGGATGTAAGCTTGCGCGCGTCCGATCATCCGGAATTCGATGCGTGGCGCTGGAGCGAATATTGGGTGCCGATGGAAAGTGTGATCGATTTTAAACGCGATGTGTATAAGCTCGCGTTGACCGAGTTAGCGCCATTTCTAAAACGTGAACCGCGCCATTTGCGCGGGCGCGGCGTGAGAATTTCCGAGCAACTTGACAGCGATTGAACCAAATTCATATAATTTAGACCAATTCTATATTGATTTCCTCCGGCGGTAGTTTTTAGGGTTTTAAAATGCCGGTAGACGTTCACAACGATTAACCAAGGAGAGCAGCATGGATCTGAAAGACAGCAAGACTCATCAAAATCTGAAAGACGCATTTGCCGGCGAATCGCAAGCGAATCGCCGCTATTTGTATTTCGCAGCCAAGGCCGATGTGGAAGGCCAAAATGACGTTGCCGCCGTTTTCCGCTCCACGGCGGAAGGCGAAACCGGCCATGCTCATGGCCACTTGGAATACATGGAAACGGTCGGCGATCCCGCTACCGGCTTGCCGATCGGCGGCACGCGCAATAACTTGAAGGCATCCATTGCCGGTGAGACGCACGAATACACCGACATGTATCCCGGCATGGCGAAAACGGCCCGTAGTGAGAGTTTCGACGAAATTGCCGACTGGTTTGAAACGCTGGCCAAAGCAGAACGTTCCCACGCAAATCGTTTCCAGAAAGCGCTGGACGCGTTAGCGGACTAGGCGCTGTGAAAAGCGAAAAGTGAGGGGTGAAAGGTGATTTATCTTTCACCCTTTGTTTTTATATCGCCGGTTTTTCACCTGACGCTAACCCCTCACTCCTCACAGCTCCAATATGCGCGAAGGCAACCTAGAAGCCCCCACTCGACATCCGATCGATTGGAAAAATCCCGAGTATTACGATGAGGCGAAAGTCACGCACGAACTCGAACGAATTTACGACATCTGTCATGGATGCCGGCGCTGCGTAAGTTTATGTGGCGCGTTTCCCAAGTTATTCGATCTCGTAGACGCAAGCCCGACGCTGGAAGTCGACGGTATCCCAAAAGAAAAATATAAAGACGTCGTCGATCAATGTTATCTCTGCGATTTGTGTTTCATGACCAAGTGCCCCTACGTGCCGCCGCATCCGTGGAACTTGGATTTTCCTCACACCATGCTGCGCGCGAAAGCGGTCGAGTTCAAAAAAACCGGTGGCACATTCCGCGATAAATTTTTATCCAGCACCGACAAACTCGGCCAATTCGCCGGCATTCCGATCGTCACACAAGCGGTCAACGCCGTAAACAAAACCAGCTTGATGCGCGGCCTGATGGAAAGCCAACTCGGCGTCGATAAGAAGGCGTGGATACCCGGTTACGCCAACCAAAAATTCCGCAGCGGTGCGAAAACCAATGACAGCTTCGCGATTAAAAATGGTGAACGGACTCCGGGCAAGGTCGCGATCTTTTCGACTTGCTTTGTGAATTACAACGAGCCCGGCATCGGCCATGATCTTGTAAAAATTCTGACGCACAACGAGATTCCGCACATCTTAGTTGAGAAAGAAGCCTGCTGCGGCATGCCGAAACTGGAATTGGGCGATCTCGAATCCGTCGCCGCGCTGAAAGAAAAAAACATTCCGCATCTGATCAAACTTGCGAAAGAAGGCTACGCGATTTTGAGCGCAATTCCCTCGTGCACGTTGATGTTCAAACAAGAGTTGCCGCTGATGTTCCCCGATGACGCCGACGTGCAAGCAGTCAAGGAAGCGATGTACGATCCGTTTGAATATCTCGTCGCGCGCAACAAAGACGGCTTGCTTAAAACCGATTTCAAAAAACCGCTCGGCAAAGTGTCTTACCACATTCCCTGTCACGGCCGCGTGCAAAACATCGGCAAGAAAACCGAAGAGTTGTTAAAGCTTTTACCGGGCACGCAAGTGGACACGATCGAGCGTTGCTCCGGCCACGCCGGCACTTGGGGCGTGAAAAAAGAATTTCACACGCAAGCGATGAAAATCGGCAAACCGGTTTTCAAAGCGATGGCGAAAACTCAACCCGACTACATCAGCTCCGATTGCCAACTCGCCGGCCACCACATCGAACAAGGTATGACCGAGAATGGCGGAACGAATGCGCAACTCGCGCATCCAATTACTTTGATGCGAATCGCTTACGGATTATGAATGCCATGCCGCACATCAAACCTGAATCCCTGATGACCCTCGAAGCCTACTCCAAGGCGCGCAAAGAATTTCGCGCTAAAGTCATCGAACACAAAAAACGCCGCACCGTGCATTTGGGTGAACACGTGACGTTGCTATTCGAAGATGAACTAACGATCCGCTATCAAGTGCAAGAGATGTTGCGCATTGAACGCATCTTCGAGGAAGCCGGCATCGACGACGAATTGTCCGCCTACAATCCATTGATTCCCGACGGCAGCAATCTCAAAGCCACGATGCTGATCGAATACGAGGACGTCGACGAGCGCGCACGCATGCTCGCGAAACTAAAAGGCCTCGAAGACAAAATTTGGCTGCGCGTTGCCGATCATGCGCCGGTTTATGCCATCGCAGATGAAGATATTGAACGCGAAAATGACGAGAAGACCTCGTCCGTACATTTTCTTCGCTTCGAACTATCGCCGCTGATGATTCGCACCTTGAAATTGGGCGCCGACTTCGGTATGGGCAGCGATCATTCGCAATACAATATCAAGGTGGACGAAATTAATCCCGTCACACGGCAAGCACTCATTGCGGATTTCAGCTAGGCTCGGTTGCCGCCTAATTTTCATTGCCCTGTGGGCGGCACCTTCAAGGCTGCGGCGCATTTTGAACCTGAACGCGGACTAGTTTGCGCACCGAACTCTACAAATGCGGCCCGATATGCCCCATCATAAATTCGTGGAAATGTTCCATGCCGTCTTCCATCGGTGATTGGTAGGGCCCTTGGTCGTCTTCACCGCGCGACCATAGCGCCTTGCGGCCTTCGGTCATGCGATGGCAAATCTCGTCGTCTTCGACGGCGGTTTCGTGATAGGCCTTTTGCTGCGCTTCGACGAATTCGCGCTCGAATAACGCGAGCTCTTCCGGGTAATAAAACTCGACGACGCTGGTGCATTTCTCCGGCCCACGCGGAATCAGCGTGTTGATCACCAACACATCGGGGTACCACTCGATCATGATGTTCGGGTAATACACCATCCAAATCGCGCCGTGGGGTGGCTCGACGCCGCCGCGCGCGCTACGCACGGCTTCATGCCATTTGTCGTAGGTCGCTGTGCCGGCTTTGGCCAGCGCGTTTTTCACGCCGACGGTTTGCACCGAATAATGCTCGCCGAATTCCCATTTCAAATCGTCGCAATTGACGAAATTGCCCAAGCCGGGATGAAACGGCTCGACGTGGTAATCCTCAAGATAAACCTCGATGAAGGTTTTCCAGTTCAAATCGTACTCTTTGACTTCGACTTTATCGAGCACATACTCGCTGAAGTCGATGTCGTTAGCGATACCCAGATTGGCTAAATCTTTCGCGATGTCGCGCTTGCTGTCGAACAACATGCCGCGCCAATTCTGCAGCGTTGACTTCGGTAAATGTTTGCAAGGATTGCGCGGAAAATGAGGTGCGCCGAGGAGTTTGCCTTCGAGGTCGTAAGTCCAGCGATGCAGCGGGCAGACGATGTTCTGACCGTTGCCTTTTTCCTTGAAGATGATCGCTTGACGATGGCGACAGATGTTGCCGATCAACTCGACGCCGATGTCATTGCGCACCAGCATCTTGGAAAAATCCTGTGCTTGAAGCGGAAAATAATCGCCGACGTTCGGCACCATGAGCTCGTGACCGACGTAATTCGGCCCGCGGCTGAACAGATATTTCTGCTCTAATTCATGGATTTTTGGATCGAAATACCACGCGACAGGAAGCTGCGGCGTAGCGGCAGTAAATTGAGTAACAGTCGCCAGATTGGACATACCGTGTGTTGAACC
>JANOLP010000206.1:0-8920 GCA_031419835.1 Pseudomonadota bacterium
CATCCCAAGTCGAACCTCGATATTTCACTCGAACGCGTTTTGAATTGCGATCGAGCCATGACTCGAGGGTGACCACTTGACCCACATCGAGGGAGCTATCCTGCGGCGTCGTCTTCGGACGCGATTGATGCCAGCGATGAACAGCGAACAACCCAATGACCGCAAGGATACCAGCACAAGTGACCTGCATAAACGCCCCCGCGCCAAAATACGCAGCCAGCGCACCGGCAAAGGCGGCGATGCCCAATACCAGCAAATAGAAAGTGCCGGTCATCACCTCGATAATGATGAGGGCTAGGCCGGCGATGAGCCAAATTAGATAGTCAGGCATAGATTTCCTTTTCTGTCACCGGATAACTTGGGATTCAAGCGTCATCCTGAGCGCAGCGAAGGATCTGCTATTTCGGCGTAAGAAAAACCAAAGCAGATCCTTCGCTGCGCTCAGGATGACATGGCGGGCGTTTATATTCCGCGCTATTGTCATGACGACACTCGCTGCGTCCATTCTGCGTAGGCATTCTCAAAGCGTTTCAGATTTTCATTCGTATACGAAACGTAATCGAAATCGATGGTCGAATAAAGTTCCGACATAATACTCCACATGGTTTCTCGCAGCAGGGATGCACATTTCATCGCGGCGAAGTGATTGCTAAGTTCTTCGTCGACGCGGCCAAAGTAACTTTCTAACAGCGCATTGGTCAAGTTTTCGTCGAATTGATTATTCGACACAAGCCCGCCCAAATCGAACAGCGGGCTGTTGTAACCGGCGTAATCCCAGTCGATCAGCCACAGGCGTTTGCCGTCGTCGAGAAAATTTGCGGCAAGTAAATCGTTATGCGAAAACACCAAAGGCATATCGCCAACAGCCGCTTCCAGCTTGGCTGCGCAAGGCACTAGGCTCGCGAGCAAGGAAACACGCGGGCTCTGGCTTTGCCTTAAATTGGAAATGTAGCCACGCAAAATATGGAATACCCAGAAGGTCAATACCGGGCCTTCCAGATGATGGGCGATGTCGTGATGCACGCGCTTCAACAGGTCGACGACAAGCGAAAAATTCTTCGGTTCGCGGACATCTGCGGATGTATAGGTTTTACTTTCGATGTATTGCAACACCATCACGCCGTAGTCGGCAAACACAACGAGTGGCGAAATTCCCGCCGCATAGGCGGCGCGGCTTGCGGCGCGTTCGTTAAAGCGCAGAATGCCATGCAGCGGCATATCGTCGCCGAGGCGTACGACAAATCGCTGGGCACGATCGTTGACGATGTAATTGCGATTGGTCATGCCGCCCGATAGCGGCTGGGGGTCGACCTTACCGGACCAACAGGGCAAGGCCGCGATCCGTGCGGCGGCTTCTTCCGGGGTCACGCCGCGCGCAGGTGCCAGGCCTTGGGACGGCAAAAGGTTTGAATGCCGTAGTGGGACAATGTCAACCCAACGCCCGAGTGACCGACGCCGGACCAGGGCAAGCGCGGGCTGACCCGATCGCAGCAATTCCAGTATGCCGTACCTGCATTCACTTGCGACAGAATTTTTTCCGCACGGCTTTGATCGCGGGTGAAGACGCTCGCGGTTAAGCCATAGTTGGAATCGTTCATCAACGCCATGGCTTCGTCATCGCTCTTTACTTTTTGGATGCCGATGATAGGGCCAAAACTTTCTTCACGCATCACTTCCATGCTGTGGTTGACGTTGGTCAATACCGTGGGCGCGAAATAATTGCCAGGGCCAGGAATGCGTTTGCCGCCGAGCAGCACACTTGCGCCTTTGGCTTTGGCGTCGGTGACCTGCTGTTCGAGTACGTTTAACTGCGCTGCGCGCGTGAGGGGGCCGATGTAAGTCTTCTCGTCCATCGGATCGCCGACGACGAAGTTTTCTACCTCGTGCACGAACGCATCGACGAAGTCATTGTAGATTTTGCTGTGAACGTAAATGCGTTCGACCGAGCAGCAGCTTTGTCCCGCATTGTAGAAGGCGCCATCAGCAGTGCTCGTGGCCGCCGCCTCGACGTTTACATCGTCGCAAACATAGGCTGGATCTTTGCCGCCCAATTCCAATTGCAGTTTCACCATGCGCCCCGATACGGCTTCGGCGATGCGCTTGCCTGTCGCATACGAGCCGGTGAAAAACACGCCATTGATCGGCTGTTCGAGCAGCAACCCGCCGGCCGCACCTTTGCCGACCACCGTTTGAAATACATCTTGCGGCACGCCTGCTTGGTGTAGCAGCGCGCCGATGGCCAGTCCGGTCAAGGTCGCGAATTCCGACGGCTTGTACAACACCGCGTTGCCGGTGAGCAGCGCCGGAACGAAAACATTACCGCCGACGAAATACGGATAGTTCCACGCGGAAATGTTGGCGATTACGCCGAGCGGTTCATGGGTGATCCATTCATGGGTATCGCCTTCGGTCATCAACGCTTCCTGCTTGATTGAATTGCCCACGCGGTCGCAAAAAAAATCGATGCGCGGCAATAATCCGTTCAGCTCGTTACGCGCTTGGCGAATCGGTTTGCCCATTTCCGAGGTGAGGGTTTTTGCCAGGGGCTCCATGCGATCGGCAACGAGTGCGCGAAAGCGTTGCAGGCAGGCAATGCGTTCTTTGATCGGCGTGGCGGCCCAGGTTTTCTGCGCGTTGCGGGCCGCCGCATATTTGCTGTTAATGCTGGCGGGGATATCGTCGGTCACTTCTTTGAGCAACGTGTTATTGGCGGGATTCAGAACGGTCAGCATGATTATCGTCTCTTCAAACGGAAGTTTTAGCGCGCGCGGCACGGATAAATTCATCGAGGATGGGTTTAGTGTCGAGCAGATCTTTGCGCGAGGGATCTTGAAACTCGGGATGCCATTGCACGCCGAAAAGATAACTATCGCCTTGCCAGCGCAGTGCCTCGGGAATGCGATCCGGTACGGACCACGCTTCCACCGTCAGATTCTTGCCGATGTCTTTCGGCGCCTGATGGTGCACGGTGTTGATTTTCGCCTGCGCCATGCCGGGGTAAAGCTTGGCAAGACCGGAGTTCGGCACGAATTCGATCTCATGAAAAGCCTGGTCGTACAACTGCGCATCGCGATGGGTTTGCGCGTCGGGCCGCTGGGTGCCGATGTCTTGAAATAGCGAACCGCCCATTGCGACATTAATAAGCTGCACACCGCGGCAGATGCCTAGCACCGGCTTATTTTCTTTCATGAACGCATGAGTCAATGCGATTTCGTAGTCGTCGCGAATTTTGTCTCCGTTCCACTCCGGCTTCATCGGCGTTTCGCCGTAACTCGTGGGGCTGACATCGGAGCCGCCTTGCAATACGAGTCCATCAAGCTCGCACGCATAGTCGCTCAATTTGATCGAGCTGTTTTCTTGCGGAGACGGAATCATAAATAACATCGCGCCGCTCGACATGACCCAGCGCGCAATCGATTGTTCCAGATATTGCAGCGTCTTGCCCTTGAAAATATTGCGATTCGGATCGGGATGGAAGAAACAGGCGGATAGGCCGATTTTTAGCATGATCTAAATTTTCAAAAAGTAACGAAACACCACTATGTCATCCTGAGCCCTTCGCTGCGCTCGAGGGTAAACTCCGCGAAGGATCTGCTTTTTGTGGCGGTCAAAAAACCAAAAGCAGATCCTTCGCATCGCTCAGGATGACATTTCAATTGCGCAGGATGACGATTCATTCAAAACGCCTCCGAAAAAATCCGTACAAAGTCCTCCTTCGTACAAGGCCGCGGATTGGTCTGATGGCAAATGTCCGGCACGGCGATCGCGACGAGTCGATCCAAGTGGCTCTTGTTAACGCCCATTCCGGCGAGCGTCGCGGGAATTCCGATTTCCGATTTCAATTTTGTCAGCCAATCAATGAAGGCATCCGCACTGGCATCGCGGCTGGGTTTTTCCACGCCGACGATCTGCGCAAGTACATGAAATTTATCCATCGCCGCAGATTTGTTAAAGCGCATGACATGATCGATCATGATGCCGTTGGCCAGGCCGTGATGCATGTCAGCGACGGTGCCCAGCGCGTGCGCGCAGGAATGGGTCGCGCCCAAATCTTTTTGGAACGCGATGGCGCCCATCATCGATGCCATCATCATATCGCTGCGCGCTTGGATATTCTTTCCATCGAGTACCGCGATCGGAAGTGCTTTCGCTGCGATGCGCACACCTTCCAGCGCGATGCCATCGCAGATCGGATGATACGCCGGTGAAAGATAGGATTCGACATTGTGGGTGAGGGCGTCCATGCCGGTTGCGGCGGTCACTTTTGCCGGTAGATCGAGCGTGAGTTCGGGATCGGCGAACACGGCTTTCGCGAGGATCTTCGGTGAGAAAATTACACGCTTGACGTGCGATGCATCTTCGGAAATTACGCTGGAACGCCCGACCTCGCTGCCGGTGCCGGACGTCGTTGGCAAGGCGATGAAATAAGGTAACTCCTTTTCGATCGGACGCACATTCGGATGATCCCACGCGTATTCGATAACGTCGCCTGGGTGTGTGGCAAGCAAGCCAACGACCTTCGCCACATCCAACGCCGCGCCGCCACCGAGGCCAATCACACAATCAGCTTCATGAGCGCGATAGGCGGCGGCGCCCGCCATGACTTGGCTGGCAACCGGATTACCCTGAACCCCAGTAAACACGCCCACTTCCAGGCCATGCAGATTGGCTTTAAATTGCGCCAGTAACGGCAACGGCTCGATACCTTTGTCGGTCACGATTAAGGGCCGCTTCAAGCCGAGCGATTTCAAATGCTCGGCGACTTGTTTGCTTACACCGGGACCGAAGTGAATGGGCGTGGGAAAATTAAATTTTGAGATAGTCATAACGAGAATATTGGGATGATGATTTCGATTGTAACGGCCTTACATCACATATTGAAGCGGAATCTCCGTTGGCCGCCTGTCCTGAGAGGCAATGCCAGCGCACCTCTCGGGGCATGCATCGCTGTGATCAAGTAGCCACGCGGCTTCTGGCCTAGACCCTAGGGAAGCTCTGAAAAAGTCCGATTTCGTCATGACACTGCGTTGCTCACAAAAAATATCGCCTTACGTATCATCTCATATGCTGCGTCAATATTTTTTGTTCGCGCCTTGTCTCATTTAGAACTCGAACTTATTCAGAGCTTCCCTAGATAATTTCGAAGTAGCGCTTAAATTCCCAGTCCGTTACCGCATCCTGAAACTGTCGCCATTCCCATTCGCGCGTCGCGGCGAAATGATCGACAAACGCATCGCCGAAAAATTCGCGCGCGAGTTTCGATTGCTTGAATACCGCCGTGGAACGCTCCAACGTGCGCGGTAGGCGCTCGATATTTTCCGCGCCACGATTTTCGCCTTCGATTGGCGGGACGGTTAGCTTGAGATTTTTCTCGACGCCGTAAAGGCCCGCGGCCAAGCACGCAGCCATAGCAAGATAGGGATTAACATCGGCGCCGGGGCAGCGGGTTTCCAATCGTGTTGCTTTCGGTGAACCGGAAATAACGCGGAACGACGCGGTGCGATTATCCACGCCCCAGGTCGGTTTCACCGGCGCCCAGAAGCCGTCGACCAAACGCTTGTAACTATTAATCGTCGGCGCGTACATCGGCATTAATTCCGGTAACACTTTGAGCTGGCCGGCGAGATAACTTTTGAATATCGCGCTCATGCCATGTTTGTCTTTCGCGTCGTGAAATAAATTTTTCTTGCCGTCCGACAAGCTTTGATGAATGTGCCCACTACAGCCGGGATATTGCTGCGACCACTTCGCCATGAAGCTCGGCATGATGCCGAAGCGCATCCCGATTTCTTTCGCGGCTTGCTTGAATAGAACGGCGCGATCAGCCGCTTCCAAGGCTTCCGAATAAAGGATCGCCGCTTCGAAAACACCGGGCCCGGTTTCGGTATGTAAGCCTTCGATCGGAATACCGAACTTCGGCATTTCTTCCATCAGCGCTTTAAAAAACGGTTGATTTTGGCCCATGCGAATCAGCGAATAACCGAACATGCCCGGCGTGATCGGCTCGGGATGGGTGTAGTGTTTCGCGGCGAAACTTTGCGGCGTTTCGCGGAAATTAAACCATTCGTATTCCATGCCGCATAGCGCCGACAATCCCATTTTCTCGGCTTTCTTCAACACGCGCTTCAAGGTTTGGCGCGGACATTCGCCAAGCGGATTGCCCTTACCGTCGACGAAATCGCCGAGGAAAAACGGCACGTTGTCATCCCAAGGTATGTTGCGATGGGTGTTCAGATCAAGCTTGACCATGGCATCGGGAAAGCCCGTGTGCCAGCCGGTGAATTTGGCGTTGTCGTAAGTGACGTCGTTCGAATCCCAGCCGAGCACGACGTTGCAAAATCCAAAACCACCGTCGATGGCCGAGATGAATTTATCTTTGTGGATGTACTTGCCGCGCAACACGCCGTCGATGTCGGCGACGGCAACTTTCACGCGCACGGTGTCGGATTTTTTGATCGCGTTGATGATGCTATTCGGGGATTTGTTGGCTTTCATTGAACACCAATAAGTTTGAATATGTCATCCTGAGCGTAGCGAAGGATCTGCTTGGGTATTTTGACCACCGCAAAAGCAGATCCTTCGCTGCGCTCAGGATGACATTAGGGTTAAATGGCCGTGAACGTGTTATCCACAAAAAGGTGCGCACCATTGACGAAACTCGCATCGTCGCTGGCGCGAAACAGCGCGGCGACCATCCTGTTTATCAACGACGACAACGGGTGCCCTTTCCTTTGCAAACAACAACGAAGCGGCCGCACCGCATCCACCCGCGCCGCCGGAAATCAGCGCGGGTTTACCTTGCAGACGACCCGCCATGTTTAGATCGATTTCTCACCAACCGCGCGTTCGGCGCTTTCGATTTCTTTCGCGCGTTGCTGAATCATCACGCCTTGTGGAGGCCCTTTGAAGCGGCGGCGTTCAAAGCCGAACCAGACAATCGCCGTCAGAATGAAAAAGCCGATGGTGATGTTCAGCGCTTTATCGGAAGGCGGTTGCACGCCTATGATCAAAATCAAAATCATCGCGAGTACGCAGAGCACGGCGACAAATTTATACTTCGCGCCCATGTCCCACGGGCCCATCTTCGTCCACGATTTGCCATGCGCGAGCAAGCCATAAAAGATCGGTACGGTGAAAGACAAAAACAAGAAGATTACGGTTACCGAAACGATCACCACGTACCACTCGGCATAACTGGTGAACAGCACGGCCAACACCGCTGCTGTCCAAATTGCAGCGACCGGCGTGCGATAAGTCGGACTCACCGTTTTTAGCATCGACGATGCGGGCAATCCACCGTCACGTGAAAAGGCAAAAATCATCCGCGAGACCGAGGTCACTGTCGCGAGGCCGCACAGATACTGCGAAACAAGGATGATCAAATAAAGAACTTGCTTCAAGGTCGAGGGGAGCACTTGATCGGAGGTCCAGAAGAATATGTTCCAGCCCTGTTTCGCGCCTTCGCCCATGTCCGGTATTGCAAGCACGAACGCGCACAACATGAGGTAGCCGAATATTGCGGACCAGATAACTGACGAGACCATGCTGCGTGGCACCGAGCGCGATGCATCAACGGTTTCTTCCGCCGTATGCGCCGAGGCATCGTAGCCAGTGATGGTATAAATCGGCAACAACAGCCCGAGCAAGAATACGAACATCATGCTTTCAGTTCTTGGCCATACCGCTGCGTCAGCCGGTAAGCCGCTGTTATTAGTAAACGTCCAAAGTCGCGAGAAATCCCATTCCTTCGCGTAGGCCATGAACAGAAAGAACATTAACGCCGCACCGCCCATGATCAAATAGCCGCTTAGGTCCGTGAGCTTTGTTGTTAAGCGAATGCCAAGATGATTGAATAACGCTTGGCTCGCGGTGATGAGGACCATGAATATCATTTTGGTTGTAAATGAATCCGTTATCCCTAGACTCGGCCCGAACGCGCCGAGGAAGAAGCTGTAGGTGCCAACGTTGATTGCGCCCAACACGGTTACGAGACCGATTAAATTAAGCCACCCTGTAACCCAGCCGACGCCGACATTGCCGAGAATCGAGCCCCAGTGATACAACCCGCCCGCAGTCGGATAGGCCGAAGAAATTTGTGCCAGCCCGAGCGCGAATACCAAGGAAATCAAGCAGCCGATCGGCCAGCCGATGCCGATCGCCGCGCCGCCCGCGCCGCTGATGGCTTGGCCAAGCGAATTGATACCGCCGGAGAGAATGCAGATGATTGAAAATGAAATTGCGAAATTGGAAAATGACTTCATGCTGCGCGATAGTTCTTGCGCATAACCCATGCTGTGCAGTGTCTTGACGTCTTCTGCCAGGACCTTTGAGTCGTCTGATTGATTGTTTGCCATGCCCCTTCCTCCTCAGGATAGTATTGTGATCATTTACTGTGGCGAGCTATCGATCCGAGCAATTACCTGGAGGATCATAATCGAGTTTTAGGTGCAGAGCAAAGTGCTGAGTAGGTGCGAAGATCTGTTGGCCGTTCCTGCGAGGCGGGTGCCGACGCGGTTGTTTCAAAACAACTTGCGCCGCGAACGCGCAAACGCCCGTCCGCTCTACGCGCATCGAGTGCAGTGCTTCATTCTGTTTGCGACTTAGTGTTGCCACGACGCGAAGCGAAAACGCCTTCCCCTTGAAGGGGAGGAATATCGCGTTAATTCCGAAGCACTACACTAGTTCAGCGATGCTTACGTAAAACCCGTTGTTTTGTTATGTGCTCAATGCATCAAACGGCGTAGTATTGACGTGACGGCAAATAGATTCAACTAACCGAGGCAGGCCATCTTCATGCAAGAAGAAAAAATTAAAGTTCGTGTCACCGACACCGGGAATTTTCTCGATGTTGTCATTCTCAGCAAGCAAGCCTCTCGCATTGAGGTCGTTCTCGGCGAAGGAACGCACAGCGTTCGTTGCG
>JANOLP010000207.1:0-3112 GCA_031419835.1 Pseudomonadota bacterium
GCATGCCCTGGCCACCACAAGCGGAACGCACGGCGCGTTTTCGCGAAGCGGTTGAGGTAATCAAACTACTTTGGCGCGAGGAGCGTGTCAGTTTCAACGGCAAGTTTTATCGCACCGAAAACGCCACCATCTACGACCGACCAACAGAACCGGTGCCGATCTACATCGCCGCAGCGGGGCCGGTGGTTGCCAAATTCGCTGGGGAACAAGGCGCAGGATTTATTTGTACCAGCGGTAAGAAAAGTGAACTCTACAGCGACACGTTATTGCCCAGCGTGAGCGCTGGTCTGGAAAAAGCGGGGCGCCCATCGGGCGATATCGATCGCATGATCGAAATGAAAGTTTCCTTCGACAGCGACTACCAGCGGGCCTACGAAGATACGCGTCATTGGGGCGCGTTGGCACTCTCGGCAGAGGAGAAAATGAATGTCGAAGATCCTATGGAAATGGAGCGCCTAGCTGATGCGTTGCCGGTCGAACGTACCGCGCAGCGTTGGATTGTTTCGACCGATCCCGAGGAACACGTCGACAAAATTAAATCCTATGTTGACCTTGGGTTTAATCACTTGGTCTTTCACGCGCCCGGTCCCAATCAGGAACGCTTTTTGCGCTTGTACGCGCAATTAATCATGCCATTGCTACGAAAACGCTTTGGCTAGGTCGTCAAATGTTACCGAACATTGGTTGGAAGACAGCGCAAGCGCAGCGTTGCTAGCAGCAAGATGCGTTGCAATGCATTTGCAACGAGGTATCGCCGCGCGCGGTGTCGCCGGACTTGCGGTATCGGGTGGACGCAGCCCGATTGCATTCTTTCGCGAATTGGCTTTGCAAAAATTGCCCTGGAACAAGGTATCGATCACATTGGTCGACGAACGCTGGGTACCGACGGATAGCGCCGAAAGCAACGGGCAGTTGGTTCGAGAACATCTACTGCGTGACGCTGCTGCGGCAGCAAAATTCGTCCCGTTGAAAACGGAGGCTGCGAATCCGCAAGATGCGCTGGTCGAGCGCGAGGCAAGCTTGCGAAAAATGCCGTGGCCACTCGATGTCATCGTGCTTGGCATGGGCGAAGATGGCCACACGGCTTCGCTATTTCCAGGCGCGGATAACCTCGATCTCGCGCTTGATGTAACGCGTCCCAATTTGTTGGCCGTCATTAATCCGCCGCATGCGGATCACCGTCGCATCAGCCTAACGATGCGCGCTTTGCTGCATACAAGATGCCTGGTATTGCTGATACAAAATCCACGCAAACGTGCCGTCTATGAACGGGCGCTTGCCGGCGTCGACATTCGTCAAATACCGATTGCCGGCGTGTTGAATCAGCGAGAAGTTCCAGTCGACGTATTCTGGTCGCCTTAGGTTTTCGGAATGGGCGTCGACTGCCACAACGCAAATTGCCAACCCTTCGGCGTTTTGATCCAAGCATTGCAATAGCGCATGTTCAGATTCTTCTCGACGCCACTTACCTTGACATCAATGCGAGCTCGCCCAACCGTGACAACGGTATTGCCGTAATCCCATGAACGCGTATCGAAGCGTTCGATCTTGAGATATTGCACGCGGCCTGAACGTATCGAATCAATGTAAGATTGTCTGTCGTCGACCGTCGCGCTTGAATGCGTATAGGTCAACGTATCGGCCAATAGTTTTTCCAATGCGACGAGATCGCCGCTAGTCATGGCCGCGCAGCGTTGCTCTTCAAGTTTGCTCACTTCGTCTTGTGCATTCATGGATTCCTCCGTAAAAAAACCGTTAATGTTGTAGCTGATCCAGATGGGAAAGACATTCCCGCGCCAACGAAATCCTTTCGTCGCGCGACGTCATTACGATATTGCCGAACCGCAAGCGTGGATCGGAGCTGGTGCGCTGGCCATCGAGCGCCGCATCTTGCGTATCCACTAGCAATGCATCAATGAAATCAGCGTACATCCGCGCGATTCCCAGTGCTCCACCGTAGGCGCCAAGTTCGCCCATCATTTTCGCCGTGGGTCCTTTGAGAGCGAAGCCGGCGACGATTGGCGAGATCGCTAATACTGGCGCGGATAACTTTCTCAATCGTTCGCGCAAATCGGCGATGGCGAGAATCGGCGCAATGCTCAAGTATGGATTAGATGGGCAAATAATCACGCCGCGCAAATCCGCATTCTCTAACACGCGAACGACTTCCGCGGAGAGACGCGCTTGGTCGGCCCCAACATAACGTAGTGCGCGCACTTTTGGCTCGCATCGCCGCCTTACAAAATAATCTTGAAATGTAAGTTCGCCATCGTCCGTTTCCGCTATGGTGCGCACAGGATCATCGCTCATCGGCAAAATAGCATGGCCGATACGGAATCGCGCCGCAAGTTGCGCGCTGACATCGGTAAGGTTTACGCCGGCACGCAGCATTTGCGTTCGCAAAAGGTGCAATGCGATATCACGGTCACCGAGCTTAAACCACGCCGCGCCGCCAAGGCGTTCGATTTCTTGCATTGTTGTCCATTGCTCGTCCGCGCGGCCCCAGCCTTGGCTTTCGTGGGCGATATCGGCGAGCGTGTAGGTCACGGTATCGATATCGGGGCTGATGTGCAGCCCAAGATGCTCGAAATCGTCGCCGGTATTGACGATGATGCAAAGTTCTTCGGGCGGTAATACGCGCGACAATCCATAGGCTAACTTTGCGCCGCCGACGCCGCCGCACAACGCAACGACTCTAGCGCCCAATGCGTATACTCACTTGGTGGGCGGCTCCCGGTGACCACCGAACATGAAGCGCATGGCTGAGAGGACTTTTTCAGCGTAGGTATGTTCCTGGCGCGAGCGAAAGCGCGCGTACAACGCGGCGGTCAAGACTTCGGCAGGAACCGCTTCTTCAATCGCCGCTTGCACCGTCCAACGTCCTTCGCCGGAATCCTGCACCACGCCGGAGAACTGCGCCAGACTTGGATCTTGAGCCAGCGCCGTAGCCGTTAAATCGAGCAGCCACGATGAAACCACGCTGCCGCGCCGCCACACTTCGGCGATATCCGCGAGATTGAGTTCATAGCGCCGGTTCGCGGGAATACTTTCCTTCGACACGCTGCGCATGATGTCGAATCCTTCGGCCATCGCCTGCATCATGCCGTATTCA
>JANOLP010000208.1:0-16788 GCA_031419835.1 Pseudomonadota bacterium
CCTAGCCCCTAGCCCCTAGCCCCAAAAAATTATGCAAGTCACCTCAATGCATTTCAAGAGCAAGTCCTCTATACAACTGGACAACGCTCATTTCCAAAAAAATATGCGCCGCTTCGGCCGTGGCTTCGCCGAAAAACGCGCGGCCGCCGTAGCGCAAATCGACATCTTCGAAGATTTACGCGAAGCGGCCAAAAACATTCGTAATCGCGGCCTGGAAAATCTCGATGCCTATTTGATCAAGTTCGAGGAAATGGCTAAGGCACGCGGAACCATCGTGCATTGGGCCGAGACAGCGCAAGACGTCAACCGCATCGTCATCGAAATTGCGCAAGCAAATGGCGTTAAAAAAATCGTCAAATCAAAGTCGATGGTCAGCGAAGAATCGGGGCTTAACGACGCGTTGGAACAAGTCGGCATTCAATCCATCGAAACCGATCTGGGCGAGTACATCGTTCAACTCGCCAAAGAACCGCCGTCACATTTGATTGCTCCGGCGATCCATAAAAGCAAAGAAGACGTCGCGGAGCTGTTCCAGCAACATCACAATTTGCCGTATAAGCTCGACATCCCGGCGCTGACTAAAGAAGCGCGGCAAATATTACGCCCGCATTTTTTATCGGCCGATATGGGCATTTCCGGCGGTAATTTTTTGATCGCGGAAACCGGCTCGGTCGCGCTCGTCACCAACGAAGGCAATGGCCGCATGGTGACGACGGTGCCGAAAATTCATGTGGCGATTACCGGCATCGAAAAAGTATTGCCGACGCTCGATGATTTTTCGACCATTATGCGCTTGCTACCCCGGTCCGCCACTGGCCAGGCGATTTCCAATTACGTTACGATTCTCACCGGCACCAAGGGCAAGGACGATATCGACGGCCCCGAGCAATCCCATGTGATTCTGGTTGATTCCGGCCGCACCGCAATGCTCGGCACCGAGATGCAAGAGGCGCTGCGTTGCATACGCTGCGGCGCCTGTATGAATCATTGTCCGGTGTATCAAAATATCGGCGGGCATTCGTATGGTTGGGTTTATCCTGGACCGATTGGCGCAGTATTGACGCCGAACTATGTAGGCCTGAACAACGCTCTCGATCTTCCCCAGGCGGCGACATTGTGCAATGCATGCGGCGTTGTCTGTCCGGTAAAAATTCCATTGCCCGATTTGATGCGCCATTTGCGCGAGAAACAAGTCGAACAAAAGTTGCGCCCGCTCGGCGAGCGCCTGTCTATCAATGTTTGGCGTTATGTTGCAACCCATCCGAAACTCTATGCGTTCGCCACAAAACTGGCGAGCCGCTTCGGTAAATCTCTCGGCGGCAATGACGGACTCATTCATCATCTGCCGCGGCTCGACGGTTGGACTAAAGGTCGCGACATGCCCGCGCCCACTGGCAAAACCTTTCGCGAACTTTACGCACAGAAAAAACGATGACCTCGCCCACGATCAGCAATCGCTCCAATTCGCTCGGTACCGAAAACGCCTTTGTCGTTCTCGCTGACGTCAACAAACTGCAGCGCGAAGGAAAGGACATCATTTCCTTTTGTATTGGCCAGCCGGATTTTCCGACACCTAAAAATATTCAAGACGCGGCGATCGACGCGATTCGCAGCGGCAAACACGGCTACACGCCGTCGGCCGGCATTCAGGAATTACGCGAAGCAGCGGCGCGTTATTTGGGCGGGATGCGCGGACTCGATATTTCGCCGGACGACATCGTGATCGGCGCCGGCGCCAAGCCATTTATCGCCTACGCGATTTTGTGTTGTACCGACTACGGCGCGGGCGACGAGGTGATTTTTCCGAATCCGGGATTTCCGATTTATGAATCGCAAATTCGCGCCCACGGCGCGGTACCGGTGCCAATTTTCTTGCGTGAGAAACGCCAATTCGCATTCGATCCAAACGAATTAGCGGACAAAATCACCAGCAAAACTAAACTACTAATTTTGAATTCACCGCAAAATCCGACCGGCGGTATTTTGACGCGGCAAAACATGGAAGACATCGCCGCGATCCTGCATAAGCATCCGCAAGTTTGGGTCTATGCCGACGATATCTATGGCCGCTTGGTGTATGACGGCAAATTTATCTCCATCGCCGAACTACCCGGCATGCAAGAACGCACGATCATCACCGATGGCGCCTCAAAAACCTGGGCGATGACGGGTTGGCGCTTGGGCTTTGCTGCGAACGAAGCCCTAGCGCCGCATTTCACACGCTGGGTTACCAATACTGATTCCTGTGCATCGCAAATCACGCAATGGGCGGCCGTCGAAGCGCTGAACGGCACGCAAGAGCATGCGGAAGCGATGCGCGTCAGTTTTATGCAGCGGCGCGATCTGATTGTCGGCCTACTCAATCAGGTGCCCGGCGTGACCTGCCAATCGCCCGGCGGCGCATTCTACGCCTGGCCGAACGTGACCGAAGCCTGTCGCATGATTCAAGCGAAGGATTCGGAAGAATTTCGCGCCCGATTGTTACACGAAGCCGGTGTCGCGCTCCTAGCGGATATCCATTTCGGACCGCGTGTTCCCGACGAAGGTCAACACGTGCGCTTCAGTTACGCTGCCTCCAACGAAGCGATCAAAAACGGCGTAGCGCGCATGGCCGATTTCATCAAGCGCAACACGCGATAGGTTTTTTCATCCTTCATCCCTCCGCCCTCATCCTTCCAAAATGTCTGCCCGCGAAAATATTCTGGCGCGAATTCGCGCCAATCAAAAAAAGCCTGGTGTTACCAGTTCGGCTGATCTAGCGCAGGCTGCGGATTTCATCAAGGCACATCCGCAGGGTCCACGCCCGAACGCCGATTGGCCGGACTTGATCGCGCGGTTTAAAGAGCAAGCGATTGCGATGGCGAGTAGCGTCGACGAAGTATCTTCGATCAACGCCGTACCGAGCGCCCTCGCCCGATATCTTCAGAAATTAGAATTGCCAATGCGCGGCGTGTGCTGGCCGGCGTTATCGAACTTGGATTGGGTTGGCGCAGGTATATCCATGGAATCTCGAGCGACGGTGGGTGAAGATCAGCTAGGCGTCACGGGAAGTTATTGCGCGATTGCCGAAACCGGCACATTGTTACTGACCACAAGTCCATCGTCGCCGAACAAAACAAGCTTGTTGCCAGACACCCATGTTGCGATAGTTAGTACGTCGCGCATCGTCGTTGGTATGGAAGAAGCGTGGAATTTGCTGCGCGTCGAATTAAAGGAATTACCACGCGCATGTAGTTTTATTTCTGGCCCATCGCGAACGGCGGACATCGAACAAACCTTGGTGATCGGCGCTCATGGCCCGTACCGTGTTCACATCATTTTGGTGGACGAGCCGCACGACGATTTGATCGACACCGGCTGGTGGAAACATAAAAAACCATCGCCCTAGAAGGCAATACCAGTGCGGCTCTTGAAGCATGCCTTGCCAGGCGGCAAGCTAGTATTGCCTCCCGGCAATGCTGATTTGAAACTACTTGACGCGCATTCCCGGCTTCGCGCCGTCGTCGGGGCTGAGAATGTACAGCCCATTTCCATCGCCGGCGGCTAACACCATTCCCTGCGATTCGCCGAAGCGCATCTTGCGCGGCGCAAGATTGGCGACCATTACCGTGTGACGGCCGATGAGCGATTCCGGCGAGTAAGCCGATTTAATGCCGGCGAACACCGTACGAGTTTCCGAGCCGATATCGAGCGTGAGCTTGAGTAATTTTTCCGCGTCGGGAACGTGTTCGGCATGAACGATCTTGGCGATGCGCAGATCGAGCTTGCTGAAATCGTCGATGCCGATGGTTTCGCCGATCGGCGCGATGGTTGCGGCGGGAGCCGGTGGTGTAGCCGGTTTTTCCGCTTGAAGTCCAGCTTGATTAGCAGCGATCAAATCTTCGATTTGTTTTGCCTCTATTCGGGTCATCAAATGTTTGTAGGGTTTGATCTCGTGTCCTTGCAGCAACACGTTCGTATCAGCCCACGTTAATGGGACTATACACAAAAATGCCTCGACATCGGCAGCTAATTTCGGCAATACCGGCTTTAAATAAATCGCCAGCAGCCGAAACAAATTCAGGCTAACGCTCGAAACCTCGTGAAGCTTGGCGACATGCTCGGGATTCTTTGCTAACTCCCAAGGTTTCATTTCGTCAACGTACTGATTGCAAAGATCGGCGAGCGCCATGATTTCACGCACCGCTTTGCCGGATTCGCGCGCTTCGTAGAGCCCAATAATGCTGGGCGCGGCGGCCTGTAATTTTTTCAGCAGGTCTAATTTCGGCAATTCCGTGGCCAATTTTCCGTCGAATTTCTTCTCGATAAATCCAGCGCAGCGGCTGGCGATATTAATGAATTTTCCAATCAAGTCGCTGTTTACTCGCGCGACGAAATCGTCGAGATTTAGATCGATATCTTCCATCGAGCCATTGAGTTTCGCCGCGAAGTAATAGCGCAGGTATTCCGGATTTTTCAGATGATCGAGATAGCTGCGGGCGTTGATAAACGTCCCGCGCGACTTCGACATTTTCTCGCCATCCACCGTGACAAAACCGTGGACGAACACATTGGTCGGCACGCGAAAACCGACGAACTTCAGCATTGCCGGCCAAAACAAGGTATGAAAATAAGAAATGTCTTTGCCGATGAAATGCACCATCTCGGATTTTGAATCAGGTTTCAAAAAGCCGTCGAAGTCGATGCCCTGCAAGCCGCACCAGTGCTTGAAGCTGGCAAGGTAGCCGATGGGCGCGTCGAGCCAAACGTAAAAATATTTGCCCGGCGCGCCAGGGATTTCAAAACCGAAATACGGCGCATCGCGCGAGATATCCCAATCGTTTAGTCCTGCGGCGAACCACTCCGAGGCCTTATTGGCGACTTCACTTTGCAAGCGCCCCGGCGCTTGCGTCCATTCTTTCAAAAATTCAATGCAGCGCGGATCGGACAAGCGGAAAAAGTGATGCTCCGATTGTTTCATGACCGGTTTTGCACCAGTGATCGCCGAATAGGGATTCTTCAATTCCGTCGGCGCATAAACCGCGCCGCACACTTCGCAGGAATCGCCGTATTGATCCTTCGCCCCGCATTTCGGGCATTCGCCTTTGATATAGCGATCCGGCAAAAACATGCCTTTTACCGGATCGTAAAATTGTTCGATGGTTTTTTTCGCGATCAAACCGTTGGCGTCCAATTTCTTGTAGAACATTTCCGCCAGCTCGCGATTTTCCGGCGAGTGTGTGCTGTGCCAATGATCGAAACTAATCCGAAACTCCGCCCAATCGCGTTGGTGTTCTTCGCCGATGCGTGTGACTAGTTGTTCCGGCGTAACACCCTCACTTTCGGCTTTGAGCATAATCGGCGCGCCGTGGGTATCGTCGGCACAAACGAAGTGCACTTCATGACCGTGCATGCGCTGCGTACGCACCCAAATATCGGCCTGGATGTATTCCATGATGTGGCCGATGTGAAACGAGCCATTAGCGTACGGCAACGCGGTGGTAACGAGGAGTTGCTTTTTCATATTGATCAAATTCTAGGCAAGGGCGAATTGTAGCAAAGCGCCACGCGAAACAGTAATGATGAAGAGCCGAACTGTTAAAATGTTACGTTAATTTGATTTCAGGAATTTGCATTTCATGGCCATCACCGAAGCCGCCGTCCAAACCGCCCTCGCCGATTTGATCGACCTCAACACCGAAAAAACTTACGCGGCAGGAAAAGCGATCAAGAAAATTGAAGTGAACGGCAACGACGTAAATGTTCACATCGTTCTTCCCTACCCCGCGAAAAGCGTATTCGACGAAATCCGTGCGGCATTTGCGAAACAACTTGCGACGTTGCCTGGTATCGGCGAGGCCAAGGTTAAAGTAGAAAGTAAGATCATCAGCCATGCTGCGCAAACCAACGTCAAACTCATTCCCGGCGTGCGCAATATTATCGCCGTGGCATCGGGAAAAGGCGGCGTCGGCAAATCCACCACAGCGGTCAATCTCGCCCTAGCGCTCGCGGCGGAAGGCGCGAATGTCGGCATGCTTGATGCCGATATTTACGGGCCATCACAACCGACTATGCTGGGCCTGTCGGGGAAACCGGAAACGCTCGACGGCAAATCCATGGAACCAAAAATCAATCACGGCATTCAAGCCATGTCGATCGGATTTCTGATCGATGCGGAAACGCCGATGGTCTGGCGCGGTCCGATGGTCACCGGCGCGTTGGAACAATTGCTACGCGATACCAATTGGAAAGACTTGGACTATTTGGTCGTCGATCTGCCGCCGGGCACGGGCGATATTCAGTTGACCCTGGCTCAACGGGTGCCCGTGACCGGCGCAGTAATTGTCACCACACCCCAAGACGTTGCGCTGCTCGACGCGCGCAAAGGTCTCAAAATGTTTGAGAAGGTCAACGTGCCGATTCTCGGTATCGTTGAAAACATGAGCACACATATTTGCACCAACTGCGGGCACGAAGAACACATATTCGGTACCGGTGGCGGCGCGCGCATGGCTAAGGACTACAACGTCGATGTGTTGGGCTCATTACCGCTAACGTTGCAGATTCGCGAAGAAACGGATTCCGGAACGCCAACGGTCGTCGCGGATCCCAATGGGCAAGTCGCAAAAATCTACAAGCAAATCGCCCGTCGGGTCGCAGTAAAGATCGGCGAACTGCAAAAAGATATGTCGTCGAAGTTTCCGAACATCGTGATCCAAAACACCTAACGGCAGCTAAAACGAAGGCGCATTTTTGAAAACCACCGGACTCATCCTCGCCGGCGGACTCGGTCGACGCATGGGAAATGTCGACAAAGGTCTAGTAACCTTTAATGGTCGCCCAATGATCGCCAGCGTAATTGATCGATTGCGGCCACAGGTTGATGAGTTGTTGATCAATGCGAATCGAAATGCGGACGATTATGGTAGCTTTGGTTTTCGCGTTGTAGCCGATGCGGTCGAAGGATTTGCCGGCCCGCTCGCCGGTTTGGAACGTGGTTTGGCCACGGCTGCTCATGATTTAATTGTGACCAGTCCGTGCGATTCACCGTTTTTACCGTTGAATTTGGTTGCAAGGCTCTGTACTGCCCTTGAGACGAATGACGCCGATTTAGCAGTCGCTAAAACTGGCGCGCAGGTGCATCCCGTGTTTTGTTTGGTACGCCGTACCGTCCATAACCACTTGCGTGATTTTCTAATGGCCGGCGGGCGGAAAATCGATACCTGGTATGGGTCGCTAAAAACGATCGAAGTCAGCTTTGACGATCAAACCGAATCGTTTGCAAATATCAACACGGCGACTGAGCTGGAAAAGCTAGAACAGCGCGATTAGCGTATTACGGCGCAAAGCCCGGAATGGCAGCATGATCTGGGAAATCAATTTGCTCGTCATCAAGATAGGTCTTGGCAAATCTGAGGTAGAGTTTCTCGCGAACAAATACGTCGAAAAGATCCGGATCGATGTGCCCATTCAACCTAAACTGCCCCAAAATTTCCAATGCCTCGGTGAGCGTCTTCGCTGATTTGTAAGGCCGGTCCTTTGCAGTGAGCGCCTCGAAAATATCAGCGATCGCCATTGCGCGTGCCTGAATTGACATCTGATTTCCAGTTAGCCCGCGGGGGTAGCCTTTACCGTCCATGCGTTCGTGATGGCCTCCGGCATACTCCGGAACCTTCTCCAAGTGTTTAGGCCACGGTAACGCTTCCAACATTTCAATTGTTGCAACGATGTGGTGATTGATGATTTTCCGTTCTTCGGGTGTCAATGTTCCGCGATCGATATTCAAGTTCTTAACTTCATCATCGGTCAACAATGGCTGGGACAATCCTGCCGAATCAACATAGGTGTACTCGGCAATTCGCTCTATTCGAACATGGTCACCAGGATTCATGTGCTCGCTGCCTTTGTTAGCGCCGTGAAGAAATTGTCGATCGTCCTCCAATTTCTTGAGCGCAACAGCAAGCCGCGCTTCGATATTCTTAATATCTTTTTTCTGGGCTGTTGGAATCTGCAAAATCTCATTCATCGCGCGCATTTTTAAATCGCGACTCAATACCTCGAACCGCATATCAACCAACGCAATTCGATCGAAAATGGTTGAAAGCTTGGTCCCTTTGTCGATTACGTGAACCGGCGTCGTAATCTTTCCGCAATCATGCAACAGACCGGCAAGTTTTAACTCATAGCGATCCTTGTCCGTCATCCGAAAATTCGCCAATGGGCCATAGTCGACGTTGTGTGCCGCTTCCGCCAGCATCATGGTCAACTCCGGAACGCGGGAGCAATGTCGGCTGGTATGCGGCGATTTTTCGTCTATCGCTTTGTTGATTAATCCAACGAAGGACTCGAACAATTCCTGAAGTTGGCTGATCAATGACCGATTAGTAAGCGCGATTGCTGCTTGCGACGTCACCGCTTCGGCGAACTGCTGGTCCGCTTGACTAAATGGAATGATCGCCAGCGTGGTGCGGTCACGCGAGTTTATTAACTGCAACACGCCGATGATTTCATCTTCATGGTTTTTCATCGGAACGGTTAGGAATGACCTCGAACGATAGCCGGTACGCTCGTCGAATGCACGAGTCCCGGAAAAATCAAAACCATGCGCGGAATACGCGTCGGCGATGTTAACCGTTTCGTCTTTTAATACGGCATATGACGCGACATTAGAAAGATTCGGGTGCCCGGCAGAATCGTACAATGCTAGTGGTGCGATCGGAACCGGAACACCGCTCATTCCGCCCATCACCACACCCAGGGAGTCGGTGCGGACAATTTCGAACACCAATTCTTTGCCGGGTACTACACGATAAAGCGTGCCGCCGTCCGCATTAGTAATGTTCTGCGCGGCGTTAAGAATCGTCTCGAGCAGTTGCTCGATATTGTGTTCACTAGAGAGATCTTTGCTGAGACGCGTGAGATAGTTCAGACGATCAAATATCCGCCCATCACCTTGGTTTTCGCCTTCCGCCTCAGCGCGACTAGGTTGTTTCACTAATAACCAGCCATCAGAAAATTAGTAAATCCACGAGCTACCGAATGAAGCAACGATATTGCGCGTAGTTACTTGATACAAACGGCGCGAACTTGAGCAATATCGGTGATTCCCAATAGTATTTTTTCAATGCCGTCTTGTTTCAAAGTGCGCATTCCTTCTGCCAAGGCAATGGCAAAAAGTTCAGCCACACGCGCCTTCTCTTGAATGGCCTTTTTCACTGCGTCGGAGCCAACCATTAACTCATGCAATGCGACCCGGCCACGGTAGCCGGTGCCGCCGCACGCGTCGCATCCGACGGGACTATGCAATGTGAATTCGCCTTTATTGTTAGCGAAATCTTTCACCCAATCCTCATAAACCTTGCGGAACGACCCCTGCGGATCGCTCTTCCAATCTGTCGTGTTAGTGAGTTCTTCACAGTACTCGGTTAGAAGACGCTTAATTTCATCTTGCGTCGCGGAATGCGGTTTCTTGCAATTGGCACAGAGTCGCTTCGCCAAGCGTTGCGCAAGAATGCCAAGAATTGCGTCGGCGAAATTGAAAGGGTCCATGCCCATATCGAGTAAACGTAAAATACTTTCCGGCGCACTATTGGTATGCAGCGTCGAGAATACTAAGTGGCCGGTGAGCGAGGCTTCAATGCCGATTTGGGTGGTCTCCTTGTCGCGCATCTCACCCACCATGATCACATCCGGATCAGCACGCAAAAACGCGCGCATAGCAGTTGCGAAATTTAGGCCGGCCTTATTGTTCATTTGAACTTGCCGTAATCCCTTTTGGGTAATCTCGACCGGATCTTCGGCAGTCCAAATTTTCGTGGCAGGCGTATTGATGTGCTTTAGTACCGAGTGCAACGTTGTCGTCTTGCCGGAACCCGTTGGCCCGCAACAGAAAAACAAACCATAGGGCTTGCTGACAACTTTTTTGAGATTTTCTTCGTTGCGTTTCGACAAGTTAAGCTTATCCAAAGGCAACGGCTCACCGGCAGCCAGAATACGCATCACGACATCTTCTAGTCCCCCGGCCGTGGGAATGGTCGCTACGCGAAGCTCGATATCTAATGGCCCGTACTTCTTAAATTTGATCTTGCCGTCTTGCGGCTTGCGGCGCTCTGAAATATCAAGATCGCACATGATTTTAAGACGCGTAACCAAGGGCGATCGATAGCTAGCGGGTACTTCGATATACAACATCAGGGAACCGTCTTTCCGAAAGCGAATCTCGGTTTTATTTTTCCCCGGGTACGGCTCAATGTGAATATCGGAAACGCCTTGATTGTAAGCGTCGATAATGACTTTGTTTACAAATTTCACGAGCTCGTTGTCAGAGGCGGCGGAGACGTCTTCCGGCGCCAAGGCATCGTCGCCGGCATCTTGCTCCATGCCCGACAACATTTCGTCGATCGAGCCACCGCCATTCGTGCCATCGGAGAAAAACTGATCCAGGGTTTGAACGAATTCTCGGTGCGTCGTAACCTTATAAATCAGTTTATTTTTGACAAAAACGTTTCTTGCAACGTGCGATGCCCGAATTTTCTCCGGGTCAGTCGTCATAATGACAATGCCGTCTTTATTTTCTTCGACCGGCATCCACTGCGCGCTCGCAGCATATTCACGTTTAATGTTACGCAGCAAATCCATCGGCTTCATGCGATCGGATTTGTAAGCCTCATGACCGACTTGGAAGAACTTGGCAAGCGCTTGGCCAAGAATCGAGGACTTAATCTGAAACTCTTCGATCAATACCTCTTCAATGTCAATGTTCTTGCGCCGCGCCGAGCGTACTGCCAGATCAAGTTCGCCCGCAGAAATGACATTGTCGGAAACAAGGAAGTCGTATTTAGTGCCGATTTGCGCAGTCGGTTGACGCGGACGAAAAGCGGGCGCCAAGACTTTGGCTAGCTCGGAAATCCGCGCGAGTTCGCCATCGGGAAACGGGACGCCAGACAGAGTATTAATTAGCTGAAGTACGCCGAGCAATTGCGGGCGCTCGTCACCGCTAAGCACCGGCGCGAGCAACATTTGCTTGGAACGATAACCGGTGCGGCGATCGACTTCCTTCAAGAAATGTAACCTGGGGTTGTATTTTTTGAGTTCGTTCTCGTCGTATACGTCGTTAACTTTAAAGACGGCTTTGTGGTACGCGCAATATCCCGCAACACTGGTCTCAGTGATGGGGAGCTTCAAGTCTTTGAAAGAGGTCAGGCCAGTCTTAACGCGGGAAATGAGCGAAGATTTATCGTCTGTAATGGTATAGACGGTAAGGCGGTCGGCCTCAAACATTTCACAGACCTCTTTGCTAAGGTCCGCCATGAATTCGTCAAGCGTCGTCGCCGCAAGGGCGCGATCGCTGATCGACTGCAACTTTTTCGCGAACTCGGCTCGGGCATTCGAATCACCTCCGGCAGCAGCGCGTTTTGGCTCAAGTACGGCACTCATTTCAACCTTACCCTAAGCATCTAGATCGACTAGCATAATCGTTTTTGTTTTCGACACAAGACTTGTAATCATTGTTAACAAATCCTTTTAATTTGCTTTGACTTGCGTGATACAAAACGTCGTAGCGCCCGTCAAAAACAGCAGCCTTTTCTTAATTTAAAGGTCGAATACCTGACCTTGCAAAAGCCGCTTTGGCTTTCCACTCAAAACAGCAGCGCTGATTTCGGCCATTATTGATTCTTCTTCGCCGGGTTTCATATGCGTAATATAAATCTCGGCATCACCGCTATATTTTTTCAATTCAGCAGCTAGGCGCAACGGATACAGATGCTTTGATGCGTCAGCGACCGCTTGATCGCGATTCGAGAATGCCGTTTCGATCAACACATATCGCAAATTCTTGCAGACGTTCGCTGCATCCCAGAGCGCATCGTTTGCGCTCGTATCGCCGCTGAAAATCAAACTATTTCTACCACTATCAACGCGATATCCGACACTTGGGACCACATGATTCGATGCGATCGAGTGAATTTTTCTGTCCCCGAAGACAACTTCGGCACCGACCATCATCGATTCGAATTTGAGGTATGGTTGCTCCGGTGTAGGAATCCGAGTGAAATCGGGCCAGATTCGCCAATTAAAAATATGATCCTTAAGCGTTCGGATCGTCGCGTCGAGCGCGTGAACCACAAGTGGTTTTTTTCGGACACTTCCTACCGTATCGACAATCCATGGAATCGCAGCGACGTGATCAAGGTGCGAGTGGGTCAAAAACACATGGTCGATCTTGGCCAATTGCGTAAGCGTCAAGTCTGTCGCACCGGTCCCGGCGTCGATCAAGATATCCTCATCAATCAAGAACGACGTGGTTCTTAAACTTGCGCCGATTCCACCGCTACAGCCGAGAACCTCAAACCTCATTTAGGCGATATACACCGACTACTGCGCCGCGCTCATAAAAAACGCCATCTTGATCCCCGCGATTTCAATGATATCGTGATCGGCTAACGGATGTGCTTGCGCACTTAAGTTCACGCCATTCAAAACCGGATAGGTTGAGCCTTCCACATGGGTGATGAAATAGCTTGTCGGTCGCTTCGTGATAACGGCCACTTGAACCCCAGGCTTACCAAGTGTCGTTAAGGTCTTAGTCAACTCCATAACGCGGCCGGCGTTTCCACCATTCAAAATTTGAATCGACGCGCTGGTCGCGACTGGCGCAGCCGGGGCCGCCGGTGGCCGTGCGGCGGCGAGACTGACCGGTCGAGAGGTTGCGGTGCTCGTGAAACTCTGTTTCCCAACCATTGTATCGCCGCCCACAGGCCGCGCTTCTACCACCGGTGATGGGCTGACGGTTGCGGGGCGTCGCATCACCATTGTCTTTTCGAAGTCTTCGGCGGTGGTCGCGCTTGGTGTATCGTTCAGATACTTCAGACGGTGCTTTCCCAACTCGATCACATCGCCATTTTGCAAGAAATGCTTCTTGACCATTTGGCCATTAACAAGCGTACCATTTGTACTACCCAAATCTTCCATAAAGGAATCGCTGAGTATGGTGATAACCGCCGCGTGCTCACTGCTCACCGCAAGGTTATCAATCTGAATATCGTTATGGGGTTTGCGTCCGATCAAAACGCGTTCCTTGCTTAGGAAATATTCCCCTAGAACGGCACCGTCGAGACTTAATACTAGTTTTCCCGCCATCTTAATTTCCTCGTGAACTAAACCAGGACTTCATTCGCGCCATCCATCCGCGCTGTGCGGAGAAGGCTTGTAACACTTTGATCAACACGACCGAGACATTGTCGCGGCCACCATTGTCATTGGCCGATAACACGAGCTGATCGGCAGACAACGCTAAATTCGATTGCAATGTCAGCAGAGTCAGACGAATTTCTTCATCGTCGACCATATCGTTCAAACCATCCGAGCAAATTAAATAAATATCACCCGGCAACACTGCGTGGCTATGAATCTCTGCCTCAACCTTGGGATCAATTCCCAGTGCCCGGGTTAACAAGTTCTTGTTGCGCGATTTGCGTGCATCTTCCTTGCTGATCAAACCGCTGTCCATTTGTTCCTGGAGAAGCGAATGATCTTTGGTAATCTGATCCAACACTTCGCCGCGCAGCCGATACATGCGCGAATCGCCGATATGCCCGACCGTCAGGTGATTGTCGTAAAACAATCCAGTGACTAAGGTCGTCCCCATACCTGCGCATTGGGGCTCGTTCTGGGCCTTTTCAAAAATTGCCCAATTCGCGCGCTCGACTTGCTCTTGGATCGAGTTTCCGGCAATTTCGACGCTATTTGCTAACGCACCCTTGCTAGCCGTTAAGCCCCGCCAGACATGGTTCAAGCCCTCGACAATAATACGCGCGGCCATTCCGCTGGCCACTTCGCCGGCGTTATAGCCACCCATCCCGTCCGCAAGGAGCACTACACCGGTCTCACTTTCATGCGAGACAAAATCCTCATTGTGCGAGCGAACCTTTCCGGGATCCGTTCGGCTTACGATTTCGATTGCACTGCTCATTGTCATTGTCGATGCGGATCCTAAGCGCTGCAGCGGTACATAATTTTCGCTAACCGACAAGCGAACTCGTTTAACAATTGCTCAAAAAACTTCGAAATATCTAATCTGACCACTTCCGGTCAGTTCATAAATTCTTTACAATACAGCGATCTAATCAACGCTGACTAAGGCACTTCATGCGATCCATGGAGTTGTCGCCATGATACGCAAAAAACACTGCGCTACCCCCTGCAGATGACTCCAACTCCGTCCCGGTGTTCGACTCCGAACTGCAAGTACGTTACGGGTTTTTCCTTAAACGTAATAACCGCTTAATGTGGTTATTACGTATTTACCTTTAGTTTAGCCCAAATGTATATGTTTTTTCAACAAAAATCTAATAAAACCTTTTAGCAACTTGATGTAATTGGTTTTGTACGCGACAACCGAAGAACAATCTGTGACTTTTAGGAGCTGTTATGGCCGCCGTGCCGGATTTTGATCAAAACGAAACACAGGAGTGGCTTGATGCGCTTGATGCCGTCATCGAACGGGAGGGGCCGGAACGCGCCCATCAGTTGATCGAGCTGCTGACGGACAAGGCACGTCGCTCCGGCGCCTCCATGCCCTACCGCGCCAATACCGCGTATATCAACACCATACCGCCGCACATGGAAGAGCGCTCCCCCGGCGACGCCGCGATGGAGGAACGCATTCGCTCAATCTGCCGCTGGAATGCCTTGGCAATGGTGGTACGCGCCAACAAAAACGATGACGAATTGGGCGGCCATATCGCCAGCTTCGCTTCGGTCGGAACGTTATTCGGCGTCGGCTTCAACCATTTTTGGCACGCGCCGAGCGAAAATCATGGCGGTGACCTCGTCTATTTCCAAGGCCACTCGGCACCCGGCATCTACGCCCGCGCCTATATGGAAGGCCGGCTCAACGAAGATCAGCTCAATAATTTCCGCCGCGATGTCGACGGTAAAGGTGTCACATCGTATCCGCATCCGTGGCTGATGCCGGATTTTTGGCAATTCCCGACCGTGTCCATGGGCCTTGGCCCGCTGATGGCGATTTACCAAGCGCGCTTTATGAAATATCTGCACGCCCGCGGCATCGCCAATACAGAAAATCGCAAAGTGTGGTGTTTCTGTGGTGATGGTGAGATGGACGAGCCGGAATCCCTCGGCGCCATCGGCATGGCGCAGCGAGAGAATCTCGATAACTTAATCTTCGTCGTCAATTGTAACTTGCAACGCCTCGACGGCCCGGTGCGCGGCAACGGCAAAATCATCCAAGAATTGGAAGGTGATTTTCGCGGCGCCGGCTGGAATGTCATCAAGCTCATTTGGGGTTCCTACTGGGATCCCCTCCTCGCGAAAGACAAAGACGGCGCACTACAAAAAATTATGGAAGAAACCGTTGACGGCGAATATCAAAACTACAAAGCCAACGACGGCGCCTACGTGCGCAAACATTTTTTCGGCAAGCATCCTAAGGCGCTGGAATTAGTTTCGCGCATGACCGATGACGATGTTTGGCGCTTAAATCGCGGCGGCCATGATCCACACAAAATTTACGCCGCCTATGCCGCTGCGACGAAACACAAAGGCCAGCCGACGGTGATCCTCGCCAAGACCGTGAAGGGCTACGGCATGGGCGCGATCGGCGAAGCGAAAAACACCACGCACCAGCAAAAGAAAATGGATGTGGAGGCGCTGAAGAAATTCCGCGATCGCTTCAATGTGCCGATTCCCGATGACAAGATCGCCGATGTGCCGTTCTACAAACCAGCCGACGACGATCCCATCATCGTCTACATGAAAGAGCATCGAAAAGCCCTCGGCGGTTACTTGCCGGCACGCCGCCAAAGTGCGCCGGCGCAGAAGATACCGCCAATGGAAACCTTCGAGGTATTGCTCAAAAGCACGGAAGAACGCGAAATATCCACCACCATGGCCTTCGTGCGCATGCTCACCATGCTCACGCGCGACAAGGAAATCGGCAAATTTGTCGTGCCGATTATCCCCGACGAAGCGCGCACTTTCGGTATGGAAGGTTTGTTCCGCACGCTCGGCATTTATTCCTCGCAAGGCCAGCTCTACACGCCGGTCGATAAAGATCAATTGCTCTATTATCGCGAAGACAAAGCGGGCCAAATTTTGGAAGAAGGCATCAACGAAGCAGGCGCGATGTCGTCATGGATCGCCGCCGCCAGCGCCTATTCAAATCACGGCGTGAACATGATCCCGTTTTACATTTATTATTCGATGTTCGGCTTCCAGCGCATCGGCGATTTAGCGTGGGCAGCGGGCGATATTCAAGCGCGCGGCTTTATGCTCGGCGGCACCGCCGGCCGCACCACGCTCAACGGCGAAGGCTTGCAACATCAAGACGGCCAAAGTCATTTGCATGCATCGTTTATTCCGAATTGTGTTTCCTACGATCCGACGTTCTCCTACGAAGTTGCGGTGATTATCCATCACGGCATGAAGCGCATGTACGAGAAACAAGAAAATGTTTTCTATTACCTGACCTTGATGAACGAAAATTACGTTCATCCGGAAATGCCCAAAGGCGTCGAAGCAGGCATCATCAAAGGCATGTATTTGTTCCAAGCAGGCGCGGCAAAATCGAAAGCGCCGCGCGTGCAGTTGCTTGGCTCCGGCACGATTCTGCGAGAAGTGATCGCCGCAGCGGAATTGCTGAAAAAAGATTGGGGCGTCGAATCGGATATTTGGAGCGCGTGCAGCTTTAACGAGCTACGCCGTGAGGCGCTTGACTGCTCGCGCTGGAACATGCTGCATCCAGAAGCCGCGCCGCGTGTGCCTTACGTCACAGCATGTCTGAAGAAC
>JANOLP010000209.1:0-7784 GCA_031419835.1 Pseudomonadota bacterium
CCGGAATTGTTACCTTTAACATGTCACCCTGAACCCTTCGCGACGCTCGAGGGTAAACTCCGTGAAGGATTTGCTTTTTTACCGCCGTAGAAGCAGATCCTTCGCGTTGCTCAGGATGACATAGGTAAGTGGCAGCAAGGGCGTCGGCGGTTCATGGTACGTGAGCGGTATCGGCCGCGCCGATACAGGCAACTCGCACGGACGGCAAAAAATGCTCAACTCCCGATCACGCCGCCATCATTTTTGCGAATGACAATGGTTGCGGAACGTGGCCTATTGCCTGTGTCGCCGTCCGGCCAACTGCTGAAGGTTTTTGGCTTTTCAGGGTCGGAACGCATGTTGGGATTTTCGCCGGGATGCTGGATGTTGACGAACAGGCTACGCCCGTCCGGCGCGAAGACCGGCCCGGTGATTTCGCAATTCACCGGGCCAGTGAGAAAGCGCTTGATTTCGCCGGTTTGGGTGTCCGCCGCTAACAACTGATTGTTGCCGAAGTTGACGTAGTCGCCTTGGTTCAGCACATCGCAAAACATGTCGGTGCCGATCCATAGGAATCCTTGTGGGTCGAAACACAAGCCATCGGGACAGGCGAAAAGATCGCCTTTGATGTTGCCTTTTTTGCTCGTTTTTTCCAAGCTCGGATCGCCGCAGGCGACAAACAATTTCCATTGGAATGCCTGGGAAGCCGCGTCATTGCTTGCTTCCAGCCACGAGATAATGTGACCAAAGCCGTTGTCGACGCGATTGTTAGCGGCGTTGACGTTGTCCGCCGTACGCTTGGCGTTGTTGGTGCAAGTGACGAACAGTTCGCCGCTTTGCGGGTGCACGGCGATCCACTCGGGCCGATCCATCTTCGTCGCGCTAACGGCGTCCGCAGCGGCGCGTGTGCGCACTAAAACGTCGGCTTGATCGGCAAAGCCTTTTTCCGTGGTCAGGCCATTCTTACCGTGCGCCAGTTCCAGCCAATCGCCGCTACCGTCAGCGTTAAATTTCGCAACGTACAGCGTGCCCGAGTCGAGTAATTCGCGATTGGCTTTGGGATCGTTTGCGTCGTAACGATCGCGGCTGACGAATTTGTAAATGTACTCGAAGCGTTCGTCATCGCCCATGTAAACCGCGACGCGGCCGTCGATTGCCAAACGCGTTGTCGCGCCTTCATGCTTAAAGCGGCCCAGCGCCGTATGCTTGACCGGGGTCGAGTGGGGATTAAATGGATCAATTTCGACGATCCAGCCGAAGCGATTCACTTCGTTCGGATGTTTCGCCGTATCGAAGCGCTCATCGTGCTCGTGCCAGCGATAGCGTAAACCCTGTTGCGTAATGCCGTAGCGCTTCTCCGCCGCACTCATGTCGCCGGAAGAATTAACGAAGTAAAAACTCCAATTTTCCTCGCTGGTCAGATAGGTTCCCCATGGCGTATAACCGTTCGCGCAATTGTTCAATGTGCCTAAGACGCTTGTCCCGCTTGGATCCGCCGCCGTTTTAAAATACCGGCTTGCCGCCGCGGGACCGGTTATTTGCATCGGCGTATCAGCGGTAATTCGCCGACCAAAGCCTGAAGGGCGAACGATTTTCCAATCGTTATTTTCTAACTTCACTTCGATGACCGATACGCCATGCGCGGCTTTCGATTTCGCGACTTTCTCCGCCGTCCATGGCGTCATGCCGCCGACATGCAACAAGCCGTCGTCGGTGTATTCGTGATTGATTACGAGCAGGCCGTGATTTTCCTTTCCGGGAAATGGAAAAAAATGCATACCATCGTGATGCATTCCCGCCTGCTGCATTTGCAGCGCCGCGCTATCGCTGGCGTCTGGTTTCATTGCGGGGCCGTTGGAAATGGGGTCGCCCCAGCCATAAAGCAATCGCGCAGAATAGCCCGGCGCAACGCGCAATTCATCCGCAACTGACGCGGCGATCGCCTGGAACCCCAGTGTTGGCGAGGCTTCTGGCTTAGTCATCGTTCGCGCGCAACCTGAGGTTCCGGCGAGCAACGTGGTTGCGGCGAGCGCAAATCCACCTTGCAGCAGTTGCCGGCGATGTAGATTGACGGCAAGCACGTCGGAAAAATGTTCGTTGGCGGAAGGATTGCTTTCGATTTCGTCGGGCGCGTTGTGCATATTTGGATACTCTACGTTGCGGTAACGGAATTTTACTTGAGGTACGGCGTATAATTTACGACGTTAATTAAATTTAAAAAAACGTGTCGTCCCCGCGAAGGCGGGGATCCATTAAGTGTATGGTCGGCCACCGGCACTAAGGATTCCCGCCTTCGCGGGAATGACAAAATAGTCGGCCTATTGTATTTTTCCCATCAACCGAATATCTGTGCAACAAAATCTAAACCTAAAACAAGCACTGACTGAGCTGATCCAACAAGCTGTGGCGATCATCGCGCCGGACCAAGCGACTGCGACAATTTTGCTGGAACGCCCGAAACAAGCGCAACACGGCGATTTCGCCTGCAATATCGCGATGCAACTCGCGAAAGGGTTGAAACGCAATCCGCGCGAAGTCGCGAAAGATTTAATCGGCGATTTGCCGCCGTCGGCCTATTTGGAAAAAGCGGAAATCGCCGGGCCGGGATTTATCAATTTCTTTTTGACCGCGAACGCGAAACAGCAAGTCGTTAAAGCGATTTTGCACACGGGCGATCGATATGGTCGACAGCGTGTCGCGCAGCCTGAAAAAATCGTCGTCGAGTTTGTCTCGGCGAATCCTACAGGCCCCTTGCACGTCGGCCATGGGCGCCAAGCGGCGTTGGGCGATGCGATTTCGACGTTGTTGCAAACCCAAGGTCACGATGTTTCGCGCGAGTTTTACTACAACGACGCCGGGAATCAGATCGCCAACTTGGGCATCAGCGTTCAGGTTCGTATCAAGCAGGCGCGCGGCGAAAAAATCGAATTGCCGGAAGACGGCTATCGCGGTGACTACATTGTTGAGATTGCACAGCGCTACGTCGAGCAACACAACGACGATGGCAACGGCGAGAATCTCAAAGCGATTACCGCCTTCGCCGTACAGGAATTGCGCAAAGAGCAGGATCGCGATCTGCAAGCTTTCGGCGTGAAATTCGATACTTATTACTTGGAGTCGTCGCTCTATACCGACGGTAAAGTCGACAAGACTGTCGCGGCGCTGCAAGCGGCCGGCAAGACCTACGATCAAGACGGCGCGCTGTGGTTGAAAACCACGGAGTACGGCGACGACAAAGATCGCGTCATGCGCAAATCCGACGGCACCTATACCTATTTCGTGCCCGATGTGGCCTATCACGTCACGAAATGGGAGCGCGGTTTTCGCAATGCCATCAACGTCCAAGGTGCCGATCATCACAGCACGACGACGCGCGTGCGCGCCGGCTTGCAAGCGCTTGGCATCGGCATTCCGCAAGGCTACCCGGATTACGTGCTGCATCAAATGGTCACGGTGATGCGCGGCGGCGAAGAGGTGAAAATTTCCAAGCGCGCCGGAAGTTATGTCACCGTGCGCGATTTGATCGACGAAGTCGGCCGCGATGCCGTCCGTTATTTTTTCCTGATGCGCAAAGCCGATTCGCAGTTAATTTTCGATATCGATTTAGCGCGCTCGCAATCGGAAGACAATCCGGTTTACTACGTGCAATATGCTCACGCACGCATTTGCAGCGTGCTTGTGAAATGGGAGGGCGACCTTGATTCGCTGGCAAACATTTCCCTCGCGCCGCTCACCAGCGCCTATGAAACCGATTTGCTGCAGACTCTATACAGTTTTCCGGAAATGATTGCCGATGCCGCGCAAGAGCGCGCGCCACATTTGATCACTTACTATTTGAAAGACCTCGCCGGAAAACTCCATAGCTATTACAATGCGGAACAGTTTTTGGTGGCGGATGAAGCAATGAAACACGCGCGGCTGGCGCTGATCGTCGCCACCCGGCAAGTCATCCGCAACGGATTAGGATTATTGGGCGTTTCGGCGCCGGAAAAAATGTAACCATGGCCTACGATTATCGGCCGGGAACGGCAAAGAAAAGCAGCAGCGGCACGGCAAGACCGATGCTGATCGGACTCATGCTGGGCTTAGTGATTGGTGTTGCGATTGCCGCCGGCGTGGCGATCTATATCGCGCGGATTCCCAGCCCATTTAGCCGCGGCACCGATGCGGCGAAGGTCCAAGTACCTGCAACGCGCAACAACAAGGAAGCCACTTCGGCGCCAGCCGCAAAAACTGAAACCAAGCTGGCCGATAAAGAGCCCTATACCTTTTACGATATTTTAGAGGGCAACAAAACACCAGAGCTGGACCAGCCCGGCACGGCAGCGAAGCGCGAATCACCAGGCGCAATGGCGGAAGATAAGACCGTTTTTTATCTGCAAGCGGGTTCCTATCAAAGCGAGTCCGATGCGGACAACCAAAAAGCCAGGATCGCGTTATTGGGTCTGGAAGCGCGCGTGAAAACGGCGACCGTTGCCGATAAAGGCACTGTTTACCGCGTGCGACTTGGCCCCTACAAAAGCCAAGACGAGGCCACGGAAGTAAAATCCACGTTGAAGGATAATGGCGTGGAAGCAGGCCTTATCAAAATTGTAAAAAGCTCGCCGAATACCGGCATTAACTAACGGAGTTGAATATGCGCAGTTTGCAAACTTTTGTGTCAGCCCTGGGTTTGTTGATTTTTTCCGCGATGACCTTCGCCGCGCCGGTGGCGGGCAAGGACTACTTGGAAATCAAACCGGCGCAGCCGACCGATAGCGGCAATAAAATCGAAATCGTCGAAGTATTTTCCTACGCGTGCTCGCACTGTAACGATTTCGAGCCGAAAATTTCCGCGTGGGTAAAGCAACTGCCGGCCGATACGCAATTCCGCCGCATGCCGGTTGTATTCGGCCGCGCTTCGTGGGAAACCTTGGCGCGCTCTTACTATGCGCTTGAGGCGCTCGGCGAAATCGAAAAGATTCACCCGAAAATTTTTAGCGCTATTCACGAAGAAAACGTGATTTTGCAACAACGCGATGTGCTGGTGGATTGGATGGAAAAGCAAGGCATCGATCGCAAGAAATTCGGTGGCGCCTATGATTCGTTTTCCATGGGCGGTAAAATTCAGCGCAGCAATCAGCGCGCGCAATCCTACGGCATCACCGGCGTACCTTCATTGGTAATCGACGGTCGATACATGATTTCGACGACACAAGCGGGCAACTACGAAAACATGCTCAAGATCGCCGATGAGCTGGTTAAGCTGGCGCGTATGAACAAAGGCGCGACGCTAAAAACCGCGCCGGTGAAGGCTGCGCAGAAATAACAAATCGCGGCGGTGATGGAACGAATTTTCATCACCGGTGCATCGAGCGGCATCGGCGCAGCGCTCGCCAAAACCTATGCTACACGTGGGGCGAAATTGGGCCTGGTTGCGCGCCGCGAAACGGATTTACGGCAGCTCGCGAATTCATTGCCGTGCGAATCGATCGTTATTTCGGCTGATGTGCGCGACAATAAAAGTATGCAAAACGCAGCGAACGCGTTTACAGAGCGTTTTGGTGTGCCGGATGTCGTGATTGCCAATGCCGGGGTGAGCCATGGCACGGCGACAGAGCGCAGTGAGGATTTGGCAACCTTCGAAGAGGTGATGGATATCAACGTCCTCGGCATCGTCCGAACCTTTCAGCCGTTTCTAGCCGAAATGCGCGTGCGCCGAAGCGGTTCGCTTGTCGGCATCGCCAGCGTTGCGGGATTTCGTGGCTTGCCAGGCGCCAGCGCTTATAGCGCTTCGAAGGCCGCTGCCATTAGCTATTTGGAAAGTTTGCGGGTGGAGTTGCGTGGTAGCGGCGTTTCCGTCACTACAATTTGCCCCGGCTACATCGCCACGCCGATGTCGGCGCGAAATCCCTATTGGATGCCGTTCATGATGCCGGCGGAACAAGCGGCGAAAAAGATGATCTTAGCGATTGATGGTCGGCGAAATTTCGTCGTCATGCCGTGGCAAATGGCTGTGGTGGGGAAAATTATGCGGATATTGCCGAATCGCCTCTATGACACACTGGCGGCGAAATCGGGGCGTAAACCAAGAAAAACCGCTACTTAGGGTTGCGCGATGTAGCAAAATCGTTTTCAATGTTAAAAATAGCAAGTAATCGGAGAGAGGTAATGAGCCTTAAATTTAAAACTGACGACCTGACGCAAGCTGAGGCATCCCTGATCGGGTGGCAATTCGGCTATTCGGAAGACGATGATCCTTACTACGTTTCGCTTTGGCATACGATCAATCGAGCCTGGGCGAGCGATAATCAACCGGGCACGGCGGCACGTCCAAAAACTGCGCATTTAAAGCGCCTTGGTGCCGCAGGGGCTTATCCAGAGGAAGTCGCCGTATATTCCAAATTCAAGTCTCCCGAAGGCGAGAAATATTGGCTTAATTTGCTTAAGCGCGCCGGGCTTGCCGATCGTCGTACCCGCAGTGAATCGCCGCCGACCGGCGAACGCCGTAAACGTGCACCGGCGGTTTCCTAGTTTTTCCGTCCCAAAAGGGCCGCTTCGTTAGCGGCCCGTTCGAACCGATTGTCGCGATAAGGGTCTTCGCCGCGTAGCCAACGATAAATCGATTCGCCGCTATAAACCAGCGGAAATAAAAGACCCCAGCGTTCGAACTGCCGAACGTGCTCGCGTTCATGCGCATTGGTTTGCGCCAAACACCTATGGTCACGAGCGATCACGACATGCCCCATGGCCATAGCGATCACGCCCTTGACGGGATGAAGTCGCAGCATCAGGCGTGCAGCCGGGCCGCAGGTTTCTAATACCCCTTCTCGAAACGACCAATTACCGCCAAATATTCTGATAGTAAGCGCTAACACAATTCCAATGACGGTCAGTGGCATTGGCCAAAAATAGCGCCAAAGCAAGCGCATTGCGTTTACTTTACCCCGTCCGAAGCGGCCATCGCGGCACGCAATTTTTCCATGTTAAAGCCTGGTGCTTTGGCCGCGTCGAGCAACACTTTTTCCTTACGCGCCATTAAATCGATCGCCGCCGGCAGCTTTTCCAACAAATCGGCCGGAATCACAACCGCACCGTGATGATCGGCATGGACGATATCGCCATCGCTAACAAACATGCCGCAAACGTCAACTTTGACGTCGAAATCGACCACATGAACCCAAGCGTGGCTGGGCGAAAGTGACGCGGCAAGGCATTGGAATTGTGGTTGCATCATCTCCAGATCGCGCATCGAGCCATTGGTTACCGCGCCCACGCAGCCGAGTCCCCAATGTATGTTGGTGTTCACTTCTCCCCAAAATGCACCCAACCCCGGTGTATTGTCGATGTCCTGAATGACTGCGATGCTCGGTTGTTTTGGTTGCGCAATGTATTCGTAATAGCCGAGCAACTTGTCGCGCCGAGTTTTCGGATCGAACGGCGTCGATGAGCGAATCATCGCCGTGCGCGCGTAGCCGACAATCGGCTTTAGTTTCGGATTCGCGGCAATCATTGTCTTACGCGTGAAGCCTTCGGTCGAACGGTGACCGGCTGCAATTTCCAGCGCGTTGGCGATGGTTGGGGTGTCGAAGTTTTTCAGTTGTTCGAATAACGTGCTCATGTCGGTTTTGCTTTCAATGAATATAAGGATGTTTGTAGAAATCAGCGCTCACCCCTCACCCTGCACCCTTGTATATTGATAATTGGACAAGGAATGAGATTATTGTAGAGGAGTTGTGGGGGCGTGGCAGCACGATAACCCTTTGGGACCGTTGAGCCCGTGGGAGAGCACATTGCGTCACGCCTGTTTTTTTCTGGGAACCCGA